>NZ_BAABFC010000008.1:0-3166 GCF_039540575.1 Pseudaeromonas paramecii | reverse complement strand
GGTTCGAGTCCCGTCCACTCCGCCACTGAAATAGAGCCCTTAGGTTATCTGACCTAAGGGCTTTTTGTTTTGTCGTGTTGTTCCTCTTCGTGTCTCTTCAGCTTCTCAATCGTATCGAGTGGTCTATGCACCACTTTTTAGGCCGGCACTTAGTGACAGTCTTTTATCACAAGAAGAAGATGGTTTATTCGTGTCGTTCTTGAGTTGCTTGTGCAGCATAGTTAGGCCATCTCGTGAGGAGCCGAAGGCAAATTCGCGGGGATCTAGCTCTGCCAGCGGCAGCCAGAAGGCTTCCGCCACATCGGCCTGGCCCAAGATGGCCGGCTTGGCCGCCAGCGGCAGATGGAAGTAGCAATCACAGGTGTGGTAGCAGATGCCGTCATAGGGGTAGCCGTTGCTGGCCGAACCCAGCCAGTGGCAGGGGAGCCCGGCGATATCCAGCCCCAGCTCCTCGTGCAGCTCGCGGCGCAGGGCCTGCTCCAGGCTCTCCGCCGGATCGACAAAGCCGCCGGGGAAGTCCAGTTGCCCCTTGCCCGGCTCCCGGGCGCGGCGGGTCACCAGCATCTCGTCACCGCACTGCAGTATGGCGGCCACCGCCGCCGCCACGTTGTGGAAGTAGTGAAAGCCGCAATCGCAGCGAAACTCATGATCTTCTCGGGATTGCAGGCCGGGACGGCCACATTGAGGGCAGTACATGGGAACCTCGCGGGTGGACAACCAACAAGCCAGCCGGCGTCACCGCGGGCCGGCTCCCAGCATAGGGCAAGCCGATCGGTGCCACCAGCTGCTGCCTAGCCCGGCAGGCGGAACACCTGGCGCAGGAGCACTAAATATCTGGAGGCAAGACTTGGCTAAACGTACCAGATCCGGTTGATATACCAGGTTTTTTTGCCGGCCGGCGTCATGACGTCCGCCTCGTCGTCCGGCTCCTTCTTGATCAGGGCCCGGGCCATGGGCGCATCGATGGAGATGTAGTCCTTGCGCTCGTAGATCTCGTCGGGGCCCACGATGCGAAACACCAGCTGTTCTCCCTCCTCGTTCTCCACCTCCACCCAGGCGCCGAAGAACACCTTGCCCTCCTGGGCCGGGGCATGATCGACGATCTTCAACTCCTCCAACCGCTTGGTCAGGTAGCGGATACGCCGGTCGATCTGGCGCAGCAGCTTCTTGTTGTAGTGGTAGTCGGCGTTCTCGCTGCGATCCCCCAAGCTGGCGGCCCAGGCCACCTTGGCGGTGATGTCGGGTCTGTGTTCGCGCCACAGGTAATCGAGTTCCTGCTTGAGCGCGTTGAAGCCTTCACGGGTGATGAGATTGGTTTTCACGGCTGGGTGTCGGTCAGAAAAGCATGACCCCTTTATAGCGGCAACCGGCGTGCGAGCAAAGGGCGGATAAACAAAAGGCGGGCTTGCGCCCGCCTTGTGGTTCGCTTCCTGCCTAGTCCAACTGCGGACCGGCGGCCACCAGTTGCTTCCCTTCTGCCGTGTCCGTGTACTGGGTGAAGTTCTTGATGAAGCGGCCGGCCAGATCCCGGGCCTTCTCCTCCCATTGTGCCGCGCTGTCATAGGTATCCCGCGGATCCAGTATCTTGGGATCCACGTTGGGCAGATCCGTTGGCATCTCCAGATTGAAGATGGGCAACGTCTTGGTCTGCACCTTATCCAGGCTGCCATCCAGGATGGCGTCTATGATGGCGCGGGTGTCCTTGATGGAGATGCGCTTGCCGGTGCCGTTCCAGCCGGTGTTCACCAGGTAGGCCTGGGCGCCGGCCGCCTCCATGCGCTTCACCAGGGTTTCCCCGTACTTGGTGGGGTGCAGGGTGAGGAAGGCCTTGCCGAAGCAGGCGGAGAAGGTGGGCGTCGGCGCTGTGACGCCACGCTCGGTGCCCGCCAGCTTGGCGGTGAAGCCGGACAGGAAGTGGTACTGGGTCTGGGCCGGTGTCAGCTTGCTCACCGGCGGCAGCACGCCGAACGCATCGGCGGTCAGAAAGATCACCTTGGTGGCATGACCGGCCTTCGACACGGGTTTGACTATGTTGTCTATGTGGTAGATGGGGTAGGAGACCCGGGTGTTTTCGGTGCGGGAGCCGTCGTCAAAGTCGATCTTGCCCTCCGCGTCCACGGTGACGTTCTCCAGCAGGGCGTCCCGGCGGATGGCGTTGTAGATGTCCGGTTCGGCTTCCTTGCACAGCTTGATGGTCTTGGCGTAGCAGCCACCCTCGAAGTTGAACACCCCTTCGTCATCCCAGCCGTGTTCGTCATCGCCGATCAAGGCGCGCTTGGGATCCGTGGAAAGGGTGGTCTTGCCGGTGCCGGACAGGCCGAAGAAGATGGCGGTGTCGCCATCTGGCCCTACGTTGGCGGAGCAGTGCATGGAGGCCACGCCCTTGAGGGGCAGCAGGTAGTTCATCACCGAGAAGATGCCCTTCTTCATCTCGCCGCCATACCAGGTGCCACCGATGACCTGCATCTTCTCGGTGAGGTTGAAGGCCACGAAGTTCTCGGAGTTGAGTCCCTGGGATTGCCACTCGGGGTTGGTGCATTTGGAGCCGTTTAGCACCACAAAGTCCGGCTCGAAGCTGGCCAGCTCGGCGGCAGCGGGGCGGATAAACATGTTGGTGGCGAAGTGGGCCTGCCAGGCCACCTCTGTGATGATGCGCACCGCCAGCCGGGTGTCCGGGTTGGTGCCGCAGAAGCCATCCACCACGAACAACCGCTTGCCGGAGAGCTCGGTGGTGACCAGCTGCTTGAGGTGGGCCCAGATCTCGGGGCTGATGGGTTTGTTGTCGTTCTTGCCACCCTCGGACCACCAGACGGTGTCGCGGGTGGTGTCGTCCATGACCAGATACTTGTCTTTGGGGGAGCGGCCGGTGAACACGCCGGTATCCACCTTGACGGCGCCCAGCTCGGTGAGTACGCCGCGCTCGTAGCCTTGCAGGTTGGGATTGAGCTCTTCCTGATAGAGCTGGTCGTAGGAGGGGTTGCGAACCACGTCGGATACGTCAGTTATGCCATAGCGCTCGAGGCACAAAACATCGGCCAGGTTGGATGGAGTTGCCATTTTATTCTCCTGGTTTTCAGTAGGGGTTTAAGCCTGACTAGCTGTGTAAACCCACCAGGTTGTTCACGGATTGAAGACGACTGATTGGGGGCAGGTAGTCCAGACTGGC
>NZ_BAABFC010000007.1:0-143466 GCF_039540575.1 Pseudaeromonas paramecii | reverse complement strand
CGCTCATTGAAACACCTCTCTTTGCGTTAGTTTATCTAACTGTGAGGTGTCTAGAAAACCGGTGGCGATTCATTGAGCCGCAAATCATCAAAAAACACCAGACCCAGTTGACTGACGAGCTGGAGCGCAAAATCATCGCCCTGTTTGCGCTTGGAACTAGCTACCAGGATATCCGGGCGCATATCGAAGAGTTGTACGGTATCCATCTGTCCAACGGTACGCTCAACGCCGTGACTGACAAGCTGCTGCCTGAGTTACAAGCCTGGCGTGACCGTGAGCTGGATGCGATTTATCCGGTGATGTGGCTCGATGCCATTCACTACAAAATCAAGGAAAATGGCCGCTATATCACCAAGGCCGTTTACACCATTCTGGGCCTGAATGTCGAAGGTAAAAAAGAGCTGCTCGGTCTTTATCTGTCAGAGTATGAAGGGGCCCATCACTGGTTAAGCGTGCTGACCGATCTGCATAACCGGGGTGTCAAAGACATACTGATTGCCTGTGTGGATGGCTTGAAGGGCTTCCCTGAGGCCATCGCAAGTATCTATCCTCGAACGGAAGTTCAGCACTGCGTCATCCACCAGATCCGCAACTCATTGAAATATGTTGCCAGCAAGAACCAGAAAGCCTTCATGGTGGATCTTAAGTGCGTGTACAAAGCGGCTACCCTGAGTGCGGCTGAATCGGCGCTGGATGAGTTGGAGGCCAAGTGGGGCGAGAAATACCCAGTCGTCATTAAATCCTGGCGCAATAAATGGGAGACGCTGTCGGCCTATTTTAAATACCCGGAATACGTCAGAACCGCCATCTACACGACCAATGCGGTCGAGGCGGTACACCGGCAGTTCCGCAAACTGACGAAAACCAAAGGCGGTTTCGCCAATGAAAACAGTTTGCTCAAGCTGTTATACGCCGGTATGTTGCAGGCATCAGAACGCTGGACGCTCCCCATCCAGAATTGGAATCTGACGCTGTCGCAGCTATCGATCCATTTCCCCGGCAGATTGGATGATCATATTGACCTATGATCGGCTGACACAGAATATTGAACACCCTCCAGTAATAATAGCGAACTATTTGAACTGTGGTTGTGTGTACTCAACAATGCTCACATATTGCTTGCTTGACCGCGGATATTAACTTATCGAACTCCTCACGGGATGTTCTATTTTTGTCTATTGATCCTTTAGAACCGTTTGATTTTACTATGAATAATCTGTATTTTGCTCTCATAACATAACCAATAACAAAGAATACCGAAAAAAACAATAACAAACTTAAAGTTTGTATGTCTGAAATGGTTAAAGATCCTGCCTCCCCCATACTTGGTGCAAGTATAAATAATGCGATGACATTACCTACTGCAAATGAAAAAAACACCCCCCAAACACTAAGCGTTAACCCAGCGATTATTTTTTCTTTCCTCCCATTTTCCACCACAAACAAGTCAGCAATATTTTTTAGTGGCTCTGTATATCCCTGGTAGGTGAAACTAGTCGGTGTTAGCTTATAGTTTTTGCTTTCGTATATTACTTTATCATTCATTCTCAGTCCTTTGACATGGTTGCCGAATGCGTGTGTTTTTACACGCAACACTGTAGTAATGTTTCACGAGTGACTTTTGCGCATTACAGTAAGCGAAGCGAACGACTTTAACTATTTGTTAGATGATTATTTATTCAATAAACTTAGGAGTGCTTCCCTTACATTTCCATCGGATATAAATTTCTTTGGTAAGATTATCGCAGGGGCTTCGCTTCTGAAAATAAAATAACTTTTCTCGGATTCCTTGATGGTTACGTCAGGTGTGATTGAAAATTTTAACTCTGTGTTTTCGTCGGTAAATAATATTGAATTAGTGTTTATTGTTATGGACTTCCTTCCGAGAAGGTACTTACTAGCATTGCTATCAAAAAGTTTATTTACGTAACGGATAATCTTCATGTTTTGCCGAAATTCATATGTAATTATTTGAATAAATCCAAATATGAGAACGAAAACAATCGAAAACACTCTGGGTAGTCCATCAAACAACATGTAAAAACAGGCAATTGAAACTGCATGCATTACAAGTAAAGTGATTTGCGCCCCTCTTATTTGATTTTTTATGGCTTTAGAGTTTTTTGCATAATAAAGATGAAAGTCAATGAGATCATCTTTGTTGATTTCGTATTCAATTATGCCACGCATGTTTTCCATTTTCCTAAGAATGGATCCCATCCAACATAGAGCTAACCGGCGCTGCGTGGCTTTATCGCGCAGCGTCCAGCGACTGAAAGAAGCAAGGTTGAGTGCCGGTTAGGTTTTAGTATGACAGCCACTGCTCATTTCCTCTGAACGAGTATTGCTTGTCCGAAGACAGCTTGCCTTTGCCGACAATTGATGGCCAACACACCTGAAAGTCATAGAGATAGGCGGGCAAAACAAAATAGCGCCGTGCTTGAAGATCAGCCACTACGGTCAGACGCTCAAACAACTTTGACATCCAACTGAACACGAAGTAGCGCGAACATGGGGAGAATGCAAACATGCAACCCCATAGATGGCCAGGAAACGGTTGACCATCGAATATTCCTTGATGATAAGAATCACCATGTGGAGGCTCACTTTCGTAGATAAGCTCAATTCGGTGTCTTCCATTTGGCGAGACAAGAATGTAGTCGCCCATGCCGGCCCAAATAGTTCTTCCATCATTTGGGAGCTGCGTTTCCTGTGTGTCCATGTTGTGAAACCTAAAGCCCAACTGAGCGGAAAATAGAAGCGCAACGTAAATTGATCCGCTGCAGTTGTTTTTTATGACTTGCTCTCAAGCCACTTCTCCGCCTCGTCTTTGAGATGCTCCAGGAATTTTTGTTCAGCTTGTTCTCTCGGCAAGTCGGTGTAGTAGAGAATCATCGAACCATCTTGGCAATCCCAAATTTCCCTGAGCCAACAAAAGATATGTTCAAAACCGAGATTTGCACCAAAATATTTGCCATCAGGAAGTTCATCTGTTACTTCATGGTGAATATCCCAATAAAGAAAGTTGGCACCTTTCATTAGATCAATATCACCAGATACCATTCTTTCCACGACATCTTTAGCTGCTATTTTTGCCGCTAAAACTTTTGATGGAACTTCGCCCCCTAGCTCAGAAATGACATTTTCAAGCATTGGCCCAACAGTGGCCATAATCGGAGTCGTTTCCATAGCAAGATAGTTAATTGAATCTGAAAATATTCCTTGCTCTAGCCAAGAGTCAGCCAATTTTACGATCTCTTCACTTGATAATTTTCCCAGCTTGTAATGAGCTATCGCAATTTCTGGTTTCAGACTTCAAAGTCATAACGTTGGAGTTAACCGGCTCTCAAAAAACGGAATAGCTTGCGAAGCAAGCCCGCTTTTTGAGGGTCCGCGTTGAACGATTGGCTAGAGGGCGATACTTTTAACCGCTCCTCTATCAGTGTGTCGGCGACAAAATACGTGATGTTTTTTGGCGGGGAGTAGATCTCTGGTGGGCTTTTCATATCGAGCCTTTTCTGTGACAGCATGATTGCACCCGCATCGATCTCTTCTCTTACGAAGAAATTCTGCCTCCAATTCAGGACTACTACTTGCCCATTAGGTAGTTCTACCAAAGTTGGGGCAAAACCCATCCGAATTTCATCTGCTCTTGACGTTGCCACCCTTACATGCAAAGGCAGTGCGTATGGGCTGGAGTAGATGGATTCGATTTCTGATGCAAGGCGGTACTGCCGCCAATCTTCGAATGGCGCGTGCCGTTGAATCGAAACAATAGCCAAGTCTATTCTCTCGCCAGATTTCGTGAGAACCCCACATGGTGTTTCATTAAATTCGGCGCCGTTTCCATACAGATCGGGTGGGGTACGGCCAATCTCTTTCAGTTTGGATAGGTGTTCGGAGCCAATAAGTATCGGGCGTTCATTCCATTCTTGAATCAACCTAATGCGTTCACGAGGAACGAAGTTCATGAATTGTGCGTTGGCGTCTAGATACCACGGCTGACCACAATTAGAACATTGATAGATGGTGCCCCATCGCATTTCCTGAGGAGATACAAATATTGATAAGTCTCTCCTAGCGTCTGGTCGATCGGTCGTTTTGGCGTATTCCCAGTTGAAACTAATGGTGCTACCCGCTCCACATATCCGGCAGTCTGAATCGTGACCAAGGCGACTTGATGAAACTTGGAGAAGCGACATTGAACCCTCTAACGTCTGAATTCGCTGGACTTGCGCGGCTTTCCGCGCAAGTCCGGTGGAATGATGGGTTAGGCGCCGGACGGCCCATGATGAGCGCCCTTGTAGTGATTGTTTTGGCCAACACCATGCGGACACAACCAGCCTTCGGCGGCATAGGACTTGAGGTATTCATCAAACTCCTCTTCGTTCTCGAATGAATATCCGCATTCTTCAACGTTGTCCAGCAACTCAGTCCAGACTTCGATAGCCCCAGATTCTAGGTAGGTCACCTGCGTCACCTTCCACGCGAAATAGTCACCAACCTCCGCGTTGTCAAACTTCATGAACTCACCAACGCGTGGGACCACCGCCATTGGAATGGTCTTGGTGAGATGAGCCCATCGGGTTTTCGTTGCGAGCCAGATGCTGAACTGTATGTCCATGAGTAGGCGCCTAACTTTTACTTAAATGGCGGCATGAAATGCCGTCCAGTTTCAAGTTTTTGTTAGCCAACTGATTACTTTGATGCTGTTAAGTAGGGAGAAAACACAGATGTTGCTCCAAACATATCGGTAATGAGGAAAAGTTCAATTGTGACCAATACTATAGGTGTAATATACGGAATTATTGCTAATAAATAATATTTTATACAGTAATTCACTCTACCTAAAAAACTCAACTGAAATAAATCAGGTGAACGTAGTATTGTTAGTATATAATCACTTCGTTCATGATTTTCAACATCAGCAATTATAGTTGCATATTGTTTTTGAAAGTCTTTCAGTATATCAGCTTCCTTGCTTTTGTCTTCAATATTTACAACCCTCAATTCTCGTATTAAATTCTTTATTTTATCACCGCAATCATTAAGTTGTTCGCTGCGCAATTCAAATCTTGCCGTTCCGATTATTATGGAATAAACAAGAATTGCTACAGCTAAAAATATTTGAATTGCGCTTAGTATATCGCCGTTGAGAATTAATGGCGCTTTAGCTAGTTGCATTAGCGGAATAAAAATCAAGCCAAGCGAAAATAAAGTAGATACACTGAATGTAACTTTTGCCTGCCAAGAAAGACGATTAGAAGCGTTATATCTATTTATGGCTGTTGTTTTCATTGATGCAATTAATTTCTCACGTTGTTCTTTGCACGCAACGTCTTTTGGGGATAGGCTTAAATCCATATCTATATTACCTAAGTTGGCTAACTTCGTTTTATGCGGTGGCAAAGCCATCCGACATTAAAAACTTGTTAACCTGATTTATAATATCAGGTATCGAATTGTTCTTTTATGAATGGTTTGCATGCCATGGCAAGCTGGAATGTGTAGTAAAAGATTTTTATAACATGGATGACCTTGATATCTATCACCTAAAGCAATAGAACTTATTTTCTTTAAAATAAGACGGTCTTCTTTTTTAATGTTGTTGCCATCTACATTGATGAAGGTGTCTTTGCTTATTGTTACTAATACAATATTTGAAAAAATACCTGAGCCACCATAATGAGAGTCTAGTCTGAGTATGTGAATTCCACTGGGGGAACAGCCTAAGTATCGATAAGATACATTAAACTTCTCAGATGTGTATGTTATTACAATCTTTTGTTCACCATCATAACCAGCATTGACTTCTCCATAATATCTATTTGACCTATTGGATTTAAGTATATTGATTGAAACAATTTCATCCCCTTGATCTGATATAAGTCCATTTAGATCTTCTAAAATGGCTGGGTTAATGAATGGCTCAGATGTAAAGGAATAGCTCAATGAGTCAAAATTTTTTATTAGTTTTGATTTAGGTGTTAAAGAAATAAATGTTTTTCCAATGAAGCCAAATAGTTCATCTTTGAATATCGCAGCTAAAGCTAGGACGAAAGCAGATGCAGAATCATAATTTGGAGCATTAATTAGCCAAAAAAATGTGATTAATAAGGCAAGATTAGTGAGTAATTTATACAAGATGAAGTCTCAAAATTCAGGTTAACATTTTAGTTATGGGGCGCGCGGATTTTATGCGCGTCCCAGTGAGCGAAGCAAACGACTTAAACTATTTGTTAGGTTTCGCTTACTTAAAACTCTCAGTGATTTCTTGTTGGGCGATCTTTTGGAATAGAGCAATTTTATTGCCTGCGTCAACTTTTAGTTGCTCCATGAATTCGCGTTCATCTCTTGAATGTCTAACGGTAATGAATTGATTTACGGATGACAGAGTATTATATGCTGCCTCTCTAATTTCATCAGTAGATATAATCTGTAACTCATTAAAGCACCTTAAATAGGATAAATAATCTTCGTCTTGGCATGTGCAATTCTCAAACATATATTTTTGAAGCAATGCCTGAGATAAAGCACAAAATTCAACGTATTTTACTTTTTTTTCATCATGCAGTCTTTGTTGCCTGATGCTAGAATCTTTATCTATTTCATGCTTACGGTTCAGATATAATGTTGTAATGCTTGTGATTGCTGCAATTATTGCACCTAAGCCAATTTTTACACTTGTATCTAAAATGTCGATCAATGAAGAACTCATTAATATATCTCTCCGTTGAACGGAAAACCTAACATTTTAGTTATGGGGCGCGCGGCTTTATGCGCGTCCCAGCGAGCGAAGCGAACGACTTGAACTATTTGTTAGGCATAGCCACATCGGCAGCCGCACCGATTGACCTAAAGGTTAGAGATATAAGTCGGGAGTTTAAACTTCGGCGCTAGGGAAGTTGATGGATACCCAACTTTCGAATTCAGCTATTGTAGCTACTATGCGCTGCGATTTAGTTTCTGGTTCATAGAGAGATAGAGCCTCTCCACGAGAAATCCGAGATTGAAGCACTCGCAACTTGGCTTCAAGCCAGCCAACAGAACTTGCTGCATCGTAACTATGAGCGTCAGTAAATTTGAAAAATAACTCTTGGTTCACTTCACCACTTGCGGCAAGTTTAGAATCCAGCTGTCTGTTATATGCGATGGCATCCATGAAAATCCCTGATTTTTTATTTATTGGTGGGCATTGGTAACAAATCCATCCCTCGAGATATATATTTTGAAAGTAACCTCGAATTGCATTGTCCACTTAAGTAAAAGATCTTTAAGTTCAGTTTTTAAGGCGTCTGGAACATCTAGGTTATACAGCCATATACCAATGGTTTTCACATCGGTAGGCAAATCCTCACAGTCGATGTTTAGCTTATACACCCCATTTTTTACCGATAAAGCGTGGGTATACATATGAATATTTCTATTCAGTGATATCTCCCACCCATCAAGCGTTTCCTTAAGGTTTCGTTCCATCTGGTCTTCTTTGCTGCCTAACTTTTACTTGTGGGGCTGCGTAGCAGTCCCACACCAAGTTTTTGTTGTGTGTGAACAATAAGCTAAAATCAAAGCTTTTTATCATTTACCCATCTATATCTATGTCCGTCTAACTTTAATAAATAATTCCGTAAAGCCTCTTTTTGGTTTTCATCTGCTTTTTTGAAAATTGATTTTATTTCATCATCGACAGATTTTTCACTAAAACCGCGATCAATGGCTTTGCGATACCATTCTTGACCAAGCTCAAAATGAGAAGTTTCCATATAGATAGCACCAAGTAGTGTGCATGGCCTGAAGTTATCTGGTGTAAATGAAAATGCTGTTTCACCTAGGCTAATTGCATTAGTCCATTCTGCTATATCGCGTAAAGCTCCACCATGAGTTGTGCAAATTGCAGATTTTAATTTTTTATTTGTGATGCTGTCTAATTTTATTTTTGACAATATAGATATTGCACTTTTTGGTTCGCAAGCCTTTCTATAATGACTACTTGCATTTACAGCTAACCAGTGGTCATTTTTGACCTCATACTCTTTTATAATGTGTTCAGCCTCATTTTTATGATGTTTCTTATTTAGAGAGTCAGTAAAATAACCTCGATATAAATCATCTCTACTCAAAGTGAGCCATACGATATCTTCTGGAGTTATTCTGTGCCCTTTATCAATTTTATCTATAAGTGACATTAAACGATTGTAATCGTTTTTCTCTATATAAAAATCTAAGTCATATTTCTGTTTTAATTTTATTAGCTTTTGCTTTCTTATGTAATTAGGGTCTTTTTCAAGTGCTTTTTGTCGTTCTCTTTCAATTTTTCTTTGCAACTCATATTTCGCTTTTAATTCGAGCTGAAATTTTTCTTTTCTTGCTGCTTCTTCTTGTTTTTCTTTTTCAATAGTCATAATTCTTATGACTTTTTCTTGCTTGGCTAATAACTCATATTCATCAAAATTTATCGTGCCATTAGCAAATCGTTCTAGTGCTATAAATTTATTTTTAGCTAGGAAACGGCGAGACATCATAGAAATTTTTGATGTTTCTAATTCACCAAGAAAATTAGAAATGCTTGTACTGGGAACAAGTGCACTAGCGATATCATCAACATGATATTTTTGTGCTAATTCTTTATGTTTATCAAAAATCATGTATGGTTCTCATTAATTACACACAACAATTTATTCTGCGGCGAAATGCCACCTATCCACAGAGGCTGGCCGCCTAGTTCCATTGGGGTCAGATCTGTGCCCTTGCAACTGTCTGTTTCTACAACAATAAACATGCCATCTTTCTTGCCTGTGTGGATAGGTGGCAAATTTGCCACCTATCCAGCACTGGGACCTGATCGAATTTAAACTGTATATAAACACAGTTGATTGAGGTATCCCATGCGCAAACCTTCCTCCCCCTTTCTGGCATCCATCTATGAGCAGATGCTGGTGCTGCGTTATGCCATGAGCACCATAGAGGCCTATCTGTACTGGATCCGTTTTTATATCCGCTACCATGGCCTCGTACATCCTGCCGAACTGGCTGAGGCCGAGGTCGGCCAGTTTCTTACCTTTTTGGCGGATGAGCGGCACGTCTCGGCCAAAACCCAGGCCCAGGCACTCAATGCCTTGGTGTTTCTGTATAAACGGGTGCTGGATCGCCCCTTTGCCCTGCAACTGGCGTTCCGCCCCAGTCAGCGCGCCCCCAAGCTGCCGTCTGTGCTGACCCCTCGGGAGGTGGCGGCCCTGCTGGCGGCCTTGCCGGTTCATCTGCAATTGCCGGCCCAGTTGCTGTACGGCAGTGGTCTGAGGTTGATGGAGGCCATGCGTCTACGAGTGCAGGATGTGGACGTCCAGTATCTGTCGTTGATGATCTGGAACGGCAAAGGTGGCAAGCACAGACGGGTCACCCTGGCCTCCGAGCTATTGCCGGCCCTGCAACAACAGGTGGCTCAGGTGCGCCACTATTATCAGGCCGATTTGCAGAATCCTGAGTATGCCGGGGTATGGCTACCCGATGCCCTGGCACGCAAGTACCCGGCCGCGCCACACGAATTTGGCTGGCATTACCTGTTTGCGGCCAGTCATCTGAGCCGGGATCCCTATAGCGGCAAGCTGCGTCGGCATCACCTGGACGCCAGCGTGCTGCAAAAAGCCGTCCGCCAGGCGGCGCGTCAGCTGCAATTGGGCAAGGTGGTCAGCTGCCATACCCTGCGGCACAGCTTTGCTACCCACCTGCTGGCCCGGGGTGCGGATATCCGCACCGTGCAGGAGCAGCTGGGTCATAGCGATGTGCGCACCACTCAGATCTACACCCATGTACTGCAGCAGGGCGCCAATGGGGTGCGCAGCCCGTTGTCTGATTTGCGTCTGGATCTGCCGGAATGATTTTACTGCCGTGCAGGCAGGCTACCGCCCCGGGCTTACAGCTACCCCAGGCTGATCCTTTACCTGTTCTTACATCCATGTGAGCAGATAGTAACGGGTAGGGTGTCATTCGGACAATGAGGCGGGTAGCACAAAAATGACAAAAAGCAAACGGCGCCAGGATCTTACGAACCTGACGCCGTTGTGACGGCTCATGACGCTTCTGGCTTAGGCCTGGCGACCCCGGCCTTTCGGCTTGCCCTGCTCAGCGCGGGCGGTGGAAGCCGTGCCCTGGCGCGTCGCAGCCCGTCCGCTCCCCGCCCCGCTTGGACGGCCTTTGGCTGCCGATGGGGTCTTGCCCGCCGCAGGCCCCTTGCCTGCGGCCGCGCCCTTGGCGTCGCCTCGGTTGGCGGACGGACGAGACGACGCCGGCTTACCCTGGCGCGCCTCATCCTGCCGGGCAGCCGGGTTGCGCTGCTGGCTGATGGGGCTGTGACGGGTCAGCGCGGGTTTGCCGCCTCGGCTGGCGGGCTGGTGATCGGCGGGGCCGGCGGGCGGCACCAGATGCTGGGGCCCCTTGCCGATGAGACGACTTAACCCCATGGCTTGCAGGGCCTCGCGGATCATGGGCCAGCCGGCGGGGTCGTGATAACGCAGTATCGCCTTGTGCAACCGGCGACGGCGCTCGCCCTTGGCGACAAACACAGTGCCGGACTTGTAGGTCACCTTGTGCAGCGGATCCACCTCCGAGTAATACATGGTGGTGGCGGTGGCCAGGGGCGACGGGTAGAAATTCTGCACCTGGTCGAGCTTGAAGTCGTTGGCCTTGAGCCAGAGCGCCAGGTTCACCATGTCCTCGTCCGAGGTGCCCGGGTGAGCGGCGATAAAATAGGGGATCAGGTACTGCTGCTTGCCGGCCTCCTGGGAGTACTTGTCAAACAGCTCCTTGAAGCGGTAATAGCTGCCCATGCCCGGTTTCATCATCTTGGACAGGGGCCCCTCTTCGGTGTGCTCCGGGGCAATCTTCAGGTAGCCGCCCACATGGTACTTGGCCAGCTCCTTGATGTAGCGCGGATCCTCCACCGCCAGGTCGTAGCGCACGCCAGAGGCGATGAGTATCTTCTTGATGCCCTTGAGATCACGCGCCTTGCGGTACAGGTTGATGGTGGGAGTGTGGTCCGTGTCCATGTGCGGGCAGATCACCGGATACACGCAGGAGGCGCGCCGGCAGGTCTCTTCGGCCCGCGGGTTCTTGCAGCGCAAGCCGTACATGTTGGCGGTGGGTCCGCCCAGGTCTGAGATCACCCCGGTGAAGCCCGGCACCTTGTCGCGGATCGCCTCGATCTCCTGCAGGATGGAACCCTCGGAACGGCTCTGGATGATGCGCCCCTCGTGTTCCGTGATGGAGCAGAAGGTGCAGCCGCCAAAGCAGCCACGCATGATGTTCACCGAGGTCTTGATCATGTCGTAGGCCGGGATCTTGGCCTTGCCGTAGGCCGGATGGGGCACCCGTTGGTACGGCAGCGCGAACACGCCGTCCATCTCCTCGGTGGAGAGCGGCAAGGCCGGCGGGTTGACCCAGATGGCCCGGTCGCCATGGGGTTGCAGCAGGGCCCGGGCGCAGCCGGGGTTGGTCTCCTGGTGCAGCACCCGGGAGGTGTGGGCGTAGAGCACCTTGTCCCCCTTCACCTTCTCAAACGACGGCAGCAGTACATAGGTCAGCTCCCAGGGCTTGGGCTTGGCGGGCTGCACCAGCACCGGCTTCGCCTCGGCTCCCTGCCCCACTTGTGTCTCGGGCGTGTCGCTACAGGGCGCGCCTTCCATGTAGGGGTTGGGGATGGGGTCGATGCGCCCCAGCTGATCCAGCCGGGTGGAGTCCACGCCCCGCCAGCCCGGCAAGGCCTCCTTGCGGATGACGGCGGTGCCGCGGATGTCCTGCATCTGGGCCAGGCTCTCACCGCGGGCGAAGCGGTGGGCGATCTCCGCCAGCGGTCGCTCGGCGTTACCGAACACCAGTAGATCGGCCTTGGCATCCATCAGCACGGAGCGGCGTATGGTCTCGGACCAGTAGTCGTAGTGGGCAATGCGTCGCAAGGAGGCTTCGATGCCCCCCAGCACCACGGGCACGTCCTTGTAGGCTTCCTTGCAGCGCTGAGAGTAGACCAGGGTGGCGCGATCCGGCCGCTTGCCCCCCTCGTTGCCCGGAGTGTAGGCATCGTCGTGGCGCAGCTTCTTGTCGGCGGTGTAGCGGTTGATCATGGAGTCCATGTTGCCGGCCGACACACCGAAGAAGAGGTTGGGCCGCCCCAGGGACATGAAGGCGTCTTTGCTGTTCCAATCCGGCTGGGCAATGATGCCAACCCGAAAGCCCTGGGCCTCGAGGAAACGCCCCACCACCGCCATGCCGAAGCTGGGGTGATCCACATAGGCATCGCCGCTGATGATGATGATGTCGCAGCTGTCCCAGCCCAGCTTGTCCATCTCGGCCCGGCTCATGGGCAGGAAAGGTGCCGGCCCCAGGTGGTGCGCCCAATACTTGGGATAATCAAACAGAGTGATGGCCGGTGACTGCATGGCGGGACTCTTCTTAAGGAAGCCGAAACGGGCGCGGATTATAGCTTGTGAAGAAAATGTTGGCGACGGTTATTTTTTAACCACACACCCTGTCCGGGAACGTAAAAATCAGGGGAGCCTAAGCTCCCCCTGCGGTGTCATGCCAAGCGTGCGCACGCTTAGATGGCGTTGGGATCGGACACCTTGGTGTGGCGCACGTCCTTGCCCTTGACGCAGTAGATGATGTAGTCGCTGATGTGCTGGCAGCGGTCACCGATGCGCTCCAGCGCCCGGGCGGCCCACAACACCTCCATGACCTGGGGAATGGTGCGGGGATCTTCCATCATGTAGGTCATCAGCTGACGGATGATGCCCTCGTAGAGCTGGTCAATCTTGTCGTCGTCATGGTAGAGCTGCACTGCGGCTTCTACGTCCATGCGGGCGAAGGCATCCAGGGCGTCGTGCAGCATCTTGATGCACTGACGGCCCATGCTCTCCAGGGAGACCAGCAGCGGCTGCGGCCGGCTGGTGTTGTTGAGCACCATGCGCACCAGACGCTCCGCCACATCCCCCATGCGTTCCAGATCCGTCACCGTCTTGGAGATCATCAGGATGAGGCGCAGGTCGGAGGCGGCCGGCTGACGCTTGGCGATGATGCGGGTGCACTCCTCGTCGATGCTCACTTCCATGCCGTTGACCTGCAGATCGGTCTCCACCACCTTGCGGGCCAGATCCTGATCCTGCTGGTGCAGGGCGGTCAGGGCATCCCCCAGCTGCTGCTCCACCAAGCCGCCCATGGCCAGCACATTGTTGCGCACCGCATCCAGCTCGGTGTTGAACTGGCCGGAGATGTGCTTGTTCAGATTCATGTTATCCATTGCTCAAATCCTCTTGGGCCGGGCTTAGCCGTAGCGGCCTGTGATGTAATCTTCGGTCTTCTTCATCTTCGGCTTGGTGAAGATGGTGTTGGTATCGGCGTACTCGATCATCTCCCCCATGTACATGAAGGCGGTCTGATCTGACACCCGGGCCGCCTGCTGCATGTTGTGGGTCACGATAACCACAGTGTACTTGCTCTTGAGCTCGTTGATGAGCTCCTCGATGGTCAGGGTGGAGATGGGATCCAGCGCCGAGGTGGGTTCATCCAGCAGCAGCACTTCCGGTTCGATGGCGATGGCCCGGGCGATCACCAGACGCTGCTGCTGACCACCGGACAGGCCGAAGGCGTTCTCGTGCAGCCGGTCCTTCACCTCTTCCCACAAGGCAGCGCCGCGCAAGGAGCGCTCCACCGCCTCGTCCAGCACCCGCCGGTCATTGATGCCCTGCAGGCGCAGGCCGTAGACCACGTTCTCGTAGATGGACTTGGGGAAGGGATTGGGGCGCTGGAACACCATGCCCACCCGACGCCGCAGGGCTGCCACGTCCACGCTCTTGTCGTAGATGTTCTGGCCATGCAGGCAGATCTGACCTTCGATGCGGCAGATTTCCACCAGGTCGTTCATGCGGTTGATGCAGCGCAGCAGGGTGGACTTGCCACAGCCGGACGGGCCGATGAAGGCGGTCACCTGCCCCTTGGGGATCTTCATGTTGATGTCAAACAGCGCCTGCTTGTTGCCATAGAACAGGTTCAGCTCCTTGACCTCCAAGGCGGTGCGCTCCGGGGCCAGATTGCCAAGATCCAGGGTGTCGTTGGTACTGCCAGTTGGGGTAACGGTAATCATAGTTTCCTCAATTCAAAAGACGGCGGATCAGTTATCCAGCGCCCGGTATTTCTCGCGCAGATGGTTACGGATGCTGATGGCGGTGAGGTTCAACCCCACGATGACGGTCACCAGCAAGAAGGAGGTGGCATACACCAGCGGACGCGCCGCCTCCACGTTGGGGCTCTGGAAGCCCACGTCGAAAATATGGAAGCCCAGGTGCATGAACTTGCGCTCCACATGGAAGTACGGGAAGTTGCCATCCAGCGGCAGGGTGGGCGCCAGCTTCACCGCCCCCACCAGCATCAGGGGCGCCACCTCACCGGCCGCCCGGGCAATGGCCAGGATGAGCCCCGTCATGATGGCGGGGCTGGCCATGGGCAGCACGATGCGCCACAGGGTCTCGGCCTTGGTGGCCCCCAGGGCCAGGGAGCCGTGACGGACGGCGCTGGGGATCCGGGCCAGACCTTCTTCGGTGGAGACGATCACCACCGGCAGGGTCAGGATGGCCAGGGTCAGGGCCGACCAGATCACCCCGGGTGAACCGAAGGTGGGGCTCGGCAGGGCCTCGGGGTAGAACAGCTTGTCGATGCGCCCCCCAGCACGTAGACGAAGAAGCCCAGACCAAACACACCGTAAACGATGGAGGGAACCCCCGCCAGGTTGATCACAGCGATGCGGATGATCTTGGTCAGGGCGTTCTTGCCGGCATACTCGTGCAGGTAGACCGCAGCCACCACCCCCAGCGGGGTAACGATGACGGTCATCAGCAGCACCATGAAGACGGTGCCGAAGATGGCCGGGAAAACACCGCCTTCGGTGTTGGCTTCCCGGGGATCATCGCTGACGAACTTGCCGATCTGATGGAACCAGTGACCTATCTTCTGCAGCAGGCTCATGTCGTTGGGCCAGGCCACGTCCAGCACCTGGGCCATGGGGATCTGTACCTCGACGCCGCGCATGTCCTTCACCACCAGGGTATCCCGCTCGGCCTGGGCACGCAGATCGAACAGCTCCTTCTCGTGGAGATGGTACTCGTCGTTCAGGGCCTGGCGCGCCTGCGCCAGCTCCTGCTTGGCCGCTTCGGTCAGGGCATGATCCAGCTCCAGGCGACGCTCCTTCAAGCGCAGCTTCTCCAGCTGGTAGTTGATGGCACCAATGGCGCCTTTTTGCAGATCCCGGGTGCGGTCGTTGAGATCCTGCACCCGCGCCAACCGGGCCTCCAGCTGGCTGTGCAGGTCGCCGGCCACCACCTGCCCCTGCTCCAGCAGCTGGGTGACGGTGCCGTAGAAGTTGCCGTTGGTGGTGCGCTCGATCACCGCCAGATCCTTGGGCGTCTCACGCCCCTGGATGTCGGTTTCCAGCACCCAGCGAAAGTCCAGCGGCACAAACTCGCGGTTGCCGGTCTTCACCAGGTAGCGCTCCAGCACCTCTGGGGTCCCCTCCGGGAACTGGCGGCCGGAGGCCTCCAGGCGGGCGGTGGGCACGGGTTCGCTGTCGTTGAGTTCACCGATGAGGACGCTCTGTTGACCGTTCTCATCCAGTTGCCATTGGTAGATGGTGTGGGGCCAGAAGTAGACCAGGCCACGCCAACCGATCAGCACCAGGAGGCCGATGACCGCCACCAGGCTCAGGCTCACGGCACCGCCGGTAAGCCAGATCCAGGGGGAGCCGGAGTTTATCCATTTTTTCATCTTGCCGTATTCCTCTGCTCGCCTTACATGGAGCTGTATTTGTCACGCAGACGCTGCCGGACAAACTCCGCCACGCTGTTGAAGATAAAGGTGAAGATAAAGAGCACGAAGGCCGCCAGGAACAGGATGCGATAGTGGGAGCTGCCCACCTCCGATTCCGGCATCTCCACGGCGATGTTGGCCGACAGGGTCCGCAGCCCCTCGAAGATGCTGAAGTCCATCACAGGGGTATTGCCGGTGGCCATCAACACTATCATGGTCTCCCCCACGGCACGGCCAAGCCCCATCATCACCGCCGAGAAGATCCCGGGGCTGGCGGTCAGGATCACCACCCGGCTCAGGGTCTGCCAGGGGGTGGCCCCCAGAGCCAGCGAGCCCTGGGTCAGGTGCTTGGGCACCGAGAAGACGGCGTCTTCGGCGATGGAGAAGATGGTGGGGATCACCGCAAAGCCCATGGCGATGCCCACGATCAGGGCGTTGCGCTGGTCGAAGCGGATGCCCAGATCATGAGTGATGAAGCCGCGGGCATTGCCGTTGAAGAACCAGTCTTCCAGCAGCGGACTGAAGGCAAAGCAGCCATAGCCCACCAGCAACACCACGGGCACCAGGATCAGGGCCTGCCAGCCATCCGGCACCCGCTCCTTGATGCGGCGGGGCATCTGATGCCAGGCAAAGGCCGCCGCCAGCATGGACAGGGGTAACAGGATAAGGCACAGCGCCACCCCGGGCAGGTGCTGCTCGATGAAGGGCGCCAACCACAGGCCCGCCAAGAAGCCCAGGATCACGGTGGGCAGGGCCGCCATGATCTCTACCGTGGGTTTGACCACCTTGCGCATGCCGGCGGACATGAAGTAACCGGCGAAGATGGCGCCCGCCAGGGCGATGGGCACGGCAAACAGCATGGCGTAGGCCGCAGCCTTCAGGGTACCAAAGGCCAGGGGCACCAGACTGAACTTGCCCTCGAAGTCATCTGAGGCTGAGGTGGACTGCCAGACAAACTGCGGCTCGGGATAGCCTTCGTACCACACCTTGGACCAGAGGGCGCTCCAGGTCACTTCGGGGTGATGATTCTTGACCCTGTAGTAGTCAAAGCCCCCTTGGCGCTCCACCAGCAAGCCGTTGTTGCGCGGCGCCAGGGCCAGGGAAGTCACAGCCACATCGCCCAGGGACTGGCTCAGTAGACGGGTCTCACCGGTAGCATGGAACAGGCCCAACTGGTGATCGCCTGACAGGGTGACAAAGCCCTTGCGGCTGTGTTCGGCGGCCAGCAGACGGACACTGCCTTCGGCCTGGAAGTCACGGATGCGGGTGAATTCCCGCTGACCGTTGCGCACCACCTCGAACCACTGGGAGATGACGCCATTGTCGTTGGTCACCATGATGGAGGAGGCGCCGCTGAGCAGGCTGATGCCGGTCACCTGGGCGCCCGGTTCATTCACCTCGATGGCGCTGCGCAATTTGATGTTGCTCAGGTCGCTGATGTTGTAGACCGACAGCAGGTTGCCACCCCGCACCAGCAGGTAACGCAGATCCGGTGTCAGCAACAGCTGATCGATGTGGCCGTTCATGGCCGGCATGCTGTAGTGGTTGGTCTGCCACTCCACCTCGCCGGAGAGGAAGTTCTCCTCCCCTTCCTGAGCCACCAGCGCCAGCTGATCATCCACTGTCTGCACCGCGAACAGCCGCTTGTCGCTCTTGGCTTCGAAGGCCAGCCCTGTGATGGCGCGGCCCTGCTCGTCCAGCACCAGCGGCTCGTCACCCAGGGGCGACTTCACCACCGCTTGTGTGGTGCGCTTGTCGTTGGGATAGGTGATGAGGAAGCCGGGCTGCACCACACGGGCGGTGCCGTTATCCAGGCCAAACACCACCATGGGCGTCGCCGAGGCGGTGATGCTGACACTGGTCACGGCTTCGTCGAGTTGCTGGTGCAGAATCACCTGGCCCACCGGATAACCAGACTGGGGCTTGATGGAGAAGAAATCCATTCCCCCCTGCCGGCTGAAGCGGTAGCCGATGTCCTGCTGATCATCCATGCCCAGGAGCACGGGCTCACCAGACAAGGACAAGGAGAACTGGCTGACGGGCTCTACCTTAGCGCTCTCGAACACGGGTTTCACCACGTAGAGCAGGTAGAAGAAGATAAGCAGCAGCGCCACCAGTACCAGGATACCCCCGGTGGTGACGCCAACACTTGCCAACTTGTCCTTGATGCGCCGCCTGGCGCTGCCGGACATGGTCAGGTTTGGGGTTTGGGTGGACATCGAAAACCTCGAATGTACTGAATACCGGCGCATTGTATGTCTGCAAGATGACACTTTTGTTACAGGGGTGCTGGGCGTGGAATGAAATCCTGCCGATGAGGCCCACAAGAGGCCATGACGACCGCGATACCATGGGGTATGTTAGCCGATATGGCGCCCTGATGGGTCTGCCCTTAGCAGGACTGTGCGGTCACACGCCCGTCATGTTTCTGAAATATAATAAGTCAACTATCACGCACGCGCCGCCAGCGCGCACGGCCAGCACAAGGCCCGTGGTTGACCAGTACCCCCAGGGGTCAGAGCACCAGAGCACAGCAAGGCCGCCCGGCCTGAGCACACAAGTAGGGTTGTATCGTGAGCAACGACAAGCAGTGGATTGAAAAGGAACTCAGCTGGTTATCCTTCAATGAGCGGGTATTGCAGGAAGCCCAGGACAAGAGTGTGCCCCTGATCGAGCGGGTGCGCTTCTTAGGTATCTTCTCCAACAATCAGGACGAATTCTTCAAGGTGCGGGTGGCCGAGCTCAAGCGGCGCGCCCTCATCGACACCGAGCACAATGAAGACAACGGCAACAACGAGCTGCTGGCCGAGGTCAAGGCCAAGGTGATGCGGTTGGGTGAGGTGTTCGATGCCACCTACCGGGAGCTGATGCTGGCCCTGGCGCGGCACAATATTTTCCTCATCAACGAAAGCCAGATCTCCGAACGCAATCAGATCTGGCTGCGCAAGTTCTTCCAGGACAAGGTGCTGCGCCATATCAGCCCAATCCTGCTGACCAAGGACTCGGATCCCGTGGCCTTCTTGAAGGATCAGTACACCTACCTGGCGGTGATGATGAAGAAGGATGGGCAGCCCAACAAATACGCCCTCATCGAAGTGCCCACCGATAAGCTGCCCCGTTTCGTGCCCATGCCGCCCGATGGCAGCCGGCGGCGCAAGGAGCTCATCATCCTGGATAACATCATCCGCGTCTGCCTGGATGACATCTTCGCCGGTTTCTTTGAATACGACGAGATTGCCGCCTACTCCATCAAGATGACCCGGGATGCCGAGTTCGATCTCTCCTCCCAGCTGGACCTGAGCCTACTGGACAAGATGAGTGACGGCCTGAAGCAGCGCCTCACCGCCATGCCGGTGCGCTTTGCCTATGACAGGGAGATGCCCCGGGAGATGGCCAGCTTCCTCAGCGCCAAGCTGGGGGTCAGTGCCTACGATTCCGTGCTGCCCGGCGGTCGCTACCATAACTTCAAGGACTTCATCGGCTTCCCTAACGTGGGCCGCTCCTACCTGGAGAATCCCAAGCTGCCGGCCCTGGTGAGCAGCCGTTTTTCACGCCGGCGCAATGCGTTTCACGCCATCAGCGAGGGGGACATACTGCTCTACTACCCCTACCACAAGTTCCAGCACTTCACCGAGCTGCTGCGCCAGGCCTCCTTCGATCCGGCGGTGAGCAGCATCAAGATCAACATCTACCGGGTGGCCAGTCAGTCCCGGGTCATCGACTCGCTGATCGACGCCGCCAACAACGGCAAGCGGGTAACCGTGGTGGTGGAGCTGCAGGCCCGCTTCGACGAAGAGAACAACATCCGCTGGGCCCAACGCCTCACCGAGGCCGGGGTCAAGGTGGTATTTGGCCTACCCACCTTGAAGATCCACTCCAAGTTGTGCCTCATCACCCGTCACGAAAACGGCGAGGCGGTGCGCTACGCCCACATCGGCACCGGCAACTTCAACGAGAAGACCGCCAAGATCTACACCGACTTTGCCCTGTTTACCCGCAATGCCGAACTGGCCGCCGAGGTAGAGGGCGTGTTCGACTACATAGAGCACCCCTACCGGCGCTTCAAGTTCAACCACCTGCTGGTCTCCCCCATCAACATGCGCCGCAGCCTGTACAGCATGATCGACAACGAGATCAGCAATGCCAAGGCCGGCCTGCCGGCGGCCATCACCATCAAGATCAACAACCTGGTGGACAAGGGCATGGTGAGCCGCCTGTATGCGGCCAGCCAGGCCGGCGTCAAGGTGCGCATGATCTTGCGGGGCATGTGCTCTTTGGTGCCTGGTGTGCCAGGCCAGAGTGAGAACATAGAAGTCATCAGCATCATAGACCGCTATCTGGAGCACCCGCGGGTCCTGGTATTCCACAACAACGGCAACCCCCGCTACTTCATCGGCTCCGCCGACTGGATGACGCGCAACCTGGATCACCGCATCGAGGTCAGCACGCCCGTGTATGACGAGGCCTTGAAGCAGCGCATCCACACCCTGCTGGAGATCCAGTTCTCCGACACCACCAAGGCGCGCTACATAGATGCCGAGGCCAGCAACCGCTATGTGCCGCGGGGCAACAAGCGCAAGATCCGCTCGCAGATCGCCATCTACGACTACTTGAAACGTCAGGAGCAACAGACCGATGTCCAGTGAATGGTTGGCCGCCATCGACATGGGGTCCAATAGCTTCCACCTGGTGATCGCCCGCCAGGTGGATGGGCGCCTGCAGATTGTCGATCGACTAAAAGAACGGGTGCAGCTGGCCGAAGGGCTGGAGCAGACCGGGCGGCTGAGCCCGGAGGCCATGGCCCGGGGCCTGGCCTGCCTGCGGCTGTTTGGTGAGCGGCTGGGGGACATACCCCGCGCTAACCTGCGCATCACGGGCACCTTCACCCTGCGGGTGGCCAGCAATGCCGACTTGTTCCTCACCGAGGCCCGCGCCCTGCTGGGCCACCCGGTGGAGGTGATCTCCGGGCTGGAAGAGGCCCGCCTCATCTATCAGGGGGTGGCCCACACTCAGCACACCGAAGGGCGTCTGCTGGTCATCGACATCGGTGGCGGCAGCACCGAGCTCATCATAGGCGAAGAGTTCGCCCCCCTGGCCCTCACCAGCCGCAAGATGGGCTGCGTCACCTTCAGCAATCACTTCTTCGGCAACGGCCGGCTGACGGACGAACAGTTCGACGCCGCCATCCTGGAGGCCCAGCACCAGCTAGAACCCATCATGACCCGCTATCGGGAGCTGGGCTGGGAGCAGTGTCTGGGTAGCTCGGGCACCATCAAGGCGGTGCATGAGCTGCTGCTGGCCGCCGGGCGAGGCCCGCAGATCGACCAGGAAGGGCTCAGGCTGCTGCGCAGCCAGATGGTGGCGCAAAAGCGCGTCGAGCAGCTCAAGCTACCGGGGCTCAGCGAGGATCGCCGGCCGGTGATCGCCGCCGGAGTAGCCATACTACTGGCGCTGTTCGACGCCTTGCACATTCAGCAGATGGATTTTTCGGATGGCGCGCTGCGCGAAGGCAGCCTTTACAGCCTGACGGAACGCCAGCAGCACAGCGATATCCGCGAACGCACCGCCAGCGGTCTGGCCCAGATGTATCACATCGATCCGGCGCAGGCGGCGCGGGTGGAGGCCACTGTGCTGGGGCTGTTTGATCAGGTGGCGGACGCCTGGGGACTGGAGGTGGAGAGCTACCGCCCCCTGTTGGCCTGGGCGGCGCAACTGCATGAGGTGGGGCTGGTGATCAACTACAGCGCGGTGCAGAAGCATTCGGCCTACCTGCTGGCCAACTCGGATCTGCCAGGCTTCAACCAGCAGGAACAGGCGTTTTTGGCCCTGATGGCCCGCTTTCAGCGCAAGGCCATCAAGCGCGGCGACTTCACCCCCATCCAGAACCATGAGGACGAGGCGCTGTGGCGCTGCATCCGCCTGCTGCGCCTGGCGGTGGCCCTGCATCACAGACGCCAGGATGGTGTCCTGCCGCCGCTGCACCTCAAGGCCAAGGAGCACAAGCTGACCCTGAGCCTGCCAGCGGCCTGGTGCCGGGACAATGCCCTGCTGATGCAGAACCTGACCCGGGAGCAGAAATACGCCCAGGAGCTGGGCTGGGAGTTGAAGCTGCGTCAGGAGACCGAGTCGGGGGCCTGACGGGCCGCCAGCTTGGCGGCCTTGTGCTCGGCCCGCCGGCGGCGGAAGAAGTCGCTGAGCTGCTGACTGCAGGCCTCGGCCAGCACGCCCCCCACCACCTCGACCCTGTGGTTATGATGGGGATCCTGCAACACCGGGAAGACCGACGCCACGGCACCTGTCTTGGCATCGCTGGCGCCGTAGATCAGGGTGCCGATGCGGGCATGCACCAGGGCCCCGGCGCACATGACGCAGGGCTCCAGGGTGACGTAGAGCCGGGTGTCCAGCAAGCGATAGTTGCCCAGGCGTGCGCCGGCCTGGCGCAGCGCCATCACCTCGGCATGGGCACTGGGGTCGTGACTGGTCACCACCTGGTTCCAGCCTTCCCCCACCACCTCGTCGCCTAACACCAGCACGGCCCCTACCGGCACCTCGCCCAGGGCTTCCGCCCGAGCCGCCAGGCTAATGGCATGCTGCATCCACGCTTCATCGGTTTTCATAGCCTCTCCCCTTGCGGGCGCCATTATGCCAAAGGTGGGGCAAATTCCCAGCCTGCCAGTGGCGACCTTGCCTCAGCTTGGCGCCCGGGGCCACCGCAGCGCCCCAAATCATACCCCTTGCACCAAAAGGTGCCAGGACAGCGGCCTTCCGCCCCGGCCAGCGCTGGCACACTCCTTGCGAAGCCTGCTTATCTGCTGTGGTAAAGGAGTATCGCATGATCAGGATCCAGCCTCCCGGCGAGGCGCTTTACGACGAGATGCTGCTGGCCGATGGCCAGTGTCGTCCCCACTATGCCCCCTTCTGGCACTGGCTCAAGGAGACGGACGACAAGTACATACAGCACAAGCGCGAAGAAGCCGATCTGCTGTTCCACCGGGTCGGGATCACCTTCAACGTCTACGGCGAGGAGGACGGGGCCGAGCGGCTCATTCCCTTCGACAACGTACCGCGCATCATCCCCGCCGCCGAATGGCGCATGCTGGATAAAGGCATCCGCCAGCGGGTCAAGGCCCTCAACGCCTTCTTGCACGACATCTACCACGACCAGCGCATCCTCAAGGAGAAGGTGATCCCCGCCGAGCAGGTGCTGGCCAACGATCAGTACCAGCCCTGCATGCAGGGCATCACGCTGCACAGGCGCACCTATGCCCACATCACGGGGGTGGATCTCATCCGCAACCAGGATGGTCACTACTATGTGCTGGAGGACAACCTGCGCACCCCCTCCGGGGTTTCCTACATGCTGGAGAACCGCAAGATGATGATGCGGCTCTATCCAGAGCTGTTCTCCCGCCAGCGCATCTCGCCGGTGGAACGCTACCCCTCCTTGCTGCTGCAGACCCTCAAGGAGAGCACCCCGGTGGAGAACCCCTGCGTGGTGGTGCTGACCCCGGGGCGTTTCAACAGCGCCTACTTCGAGCACAGCTTCCTGGCCCAGCAGATGGGGGTGGAGCTGGTCGAGAACGCCGATCTGTTCGTCAAGGACGGTCATGTGTTCATGCGCACCACCGCCGGTCCCCAGCAGGTGGATGTCATCTACCGGCGCATCGACGACGCCTACCTGGACCCGCTGGCCTTTCGCCCCGACTCCATGCTGGGGGTGCCCGGCCTGCTGTCGGTCTACCGCGCCGGCGGCGTGGTGCTGGCCAACGCCGTGGGTACCGGCGTGGCGGACGACAAGTCCATCTACCCCTATGTGCCTGAGATGATCCGCTTCTACCTGGCGGAGGAGCCCATCCTCAACAACGTGCCCACCTGGCAGTGCCGCCGACCGGCGGAGCTGTCCCACGTGCTGGCCAACCTGGCCGAGCTGGTGGTCAAGGAGGTGCACGGTGCCGGAGGCTACGGCATGCTCATCGGCCCCTGCGCCAGCCGTGCCGAGATCGCCGCCTTCGCCGAGCGCATCAAGGCCAGGCCCGATAACTACATAGCCCAACCCACCCTGTCCCTGTCCACCTGCCCCACCTTCGTGGCCAGCGGGGTGGCCCCGCGGCACATCGACCTGCGGCCCTTCGTGCTCACCGGCCGGGAGACCCGCCTCATTCCCGGCGGCCTGACCCGGGTGGCTCTCACCGAGGGCTCCCTGGTGGTCAACTCCTCCCAGGGCGGCGGCACCAAGGATACCTGGGTCCTGGAGGACTACCCATGCTAAGTCGCACCGCCAGTGAGCTGTACTGGATGTCCCGCTACCTGGAGCGGGCCGAGAACACCGCCCGCATGCTGGACGTCACCTACTCCATGTCCCTGATGCCACAGATCGATGCGGACAACAGCGAGCTCATCGCTCCGCTGACCATCACGGGCACCCACGACCCCTTCTTGAAGGAGTACGGCCAGATCAACATGGCCAACCTGCTGGACTTCTTCGTGCTGGACGAGCGCAATCCCTCGAGCATCTTCAGCTGCATCAAGGGGGCAAGGGACAATGCCCACGCGGTGCGCGGCCGCATCAGCGGCGAGGTGTGGGAGAGCCTCAACGCCACCTGGCTGGAGATGAAGGCGTTGCGTAAGCGTGGGGGCGCGAGCCAGGATGCGGTGGCCTTCTTCGACTGGGTCAAGGAGCGCTCCCACCAGGTGCGGGGCGCCACCTTCGGCACCATATTGCGCAGCGACACCCTCAACTTCATCCGCCTGGGCACCTTCATCGAACGGGCAGACAACACGGCCCGCATCCTGGATGTGAAGTACCAAGTGATGAAAGAGGATGAAGATCCGGTGCGGGAGTTCTACCGCTGGAACGCCCTGTTGCGTTCGGTGGGCGCCTATGAGGCCTATCAGGAGCTGTACAAGCAGGCCCCGACCCGGGATCTGGTGGCGGAACTGCTGATCCTGCGCTCCGAGGTACCCCGCTCCCTGCGGGCCAGCGTGGAGGAGGTGGAGGCCCTGCTGGGCAACATCGAGGGCGATGCCGGCCGGGAGCCGCGGCTACTCACCGCCGTGCAGCACGCCAAGCTGCGTTTTGGCACCATCGGCGATCTATTTGCCGATGGCCTGCACGCCTATCTGGATCAGTTCCTTACCGACATCAACGCCATTGCGGCCAGTATCCACAAGAGCTACCTGGAGGCCTCCTGATGCGCCTGACCATAGAACACCAGACCCGCTACGAGTATGAGAGCACGGTGCGCCGCAGCACCCAATACCTGCGGCTGACCCCGCAACCCAGCGGTCGGCAGCGGATCCTCTCCTGGGAGCTGGAACTGCCGCAGAGTGCCACCCAGACCACCGACAGCTTCGGCAATGTGCTGCATGTGCTGACCCTGGACTCCCCTCACGAGGCCATCGACATTCTGGCCCGCGGCGTGGTGGAGATACTGGATGAGACGGAGGACGAGGATATCAGCCTGTCGCCCCTCATCTACCTGCGCCACAGCGATCTGACCCGGGCCGATGGCGCCATCCGTGACTTTGCCGCCAGCTTTGCCCCGGCCGAGGATCCGTCTGCCGCCCTGGAGGCCATGATGGCGGCCCTGTTGACCCGCATGCCCTATACCCCGGGCAGCACGGCGGTGAGCGACAGCGCCGCCGACGCCTTTGCCACCGGCAGTGGCGTCTGCCAGGATCACACCCATGTGTTTCTGGCCTGCTGCCGCAGCCTGGGATTGCCGGCCCGTTATGTCAGCGGCTATCTTTACACCCCGGACACCAGCCACGTGGCGACCCACGCCTGGGCCGAGGTCTGGTATGCCGACAGTTGGCACACCTATGATGTCACCAATCAAAGCCGCACCCCCAACCAGCACCTGAAGCTGGCGGTGGGCATCGATTACCTGGATGCCTGTCCGGTGCGGGGTGTTCGCTATGGCGGTGGTGAAGAAGTCATGCTGGCCCATGCCGCCATCCACCTGGCGGAGGAACAGCAGCAACAACAGTAACGCCTGACAGGAACGTCTGCCATGACCTATTGCGTCGCCCTGCGCCTGGCCGAGGGCCTGGTGTTTGCCTCCGACTCCCGCACCAATGCGGGGGTCGATCACATCGCCACCTTCAAGAAGCTGCACACCTTCGAGGTGCCCGGCGAACGCCTACTGGTGCTGCAAAGCGCCGGCAACCTGGCCACCACCCAGAGTGTGGTGAGCCTGCTGCGCCAGCGCTGCACCCAGCCGGAGCTCAGTCTGCTGCATGCCGGCAGCCTGTATCAGGCGGCCGAAATTATCGGCGCCACGGTGCGGGAAGTGATCGCCCGGGATGGCGGCCAGCAGCAGACCGGGGTCAACTACGGCTGTAACCTGCTGCTGGGCGGGCAGATCCAGGGGGAAGTACCCCGTCTGTTCCACCTCTATCCGGAGGGCAACTTCATCGAGGCCTCCGAAGACACCCCCTATTTTCAGATAGGCGAAAGCAAGTACGGCAAGCCGATCCTGGATCGGGTGCTGACCTACCACTCCCCCCTGGACCTGGCGCTGCAGTGCGCCCTGATCTCATTGGACTCCACCCTGCGCAGCAACCTGTCGGTGGGCCTGCCACTGGATGTGCTGTGCTACCGCAAGGACAGTCTGCACGGTCAACCCTGCCGCATCGGCGAGCAGGATCCGGCCTTTGCCCAACTGCGTCAGACCTGGTCAGAAGGGCTGGCCCGCCTCATCGGTCAGCTGCCCCCGCCGCCCGCCAGCTGGCTGGGCCCCTCCCAGCTATGAGCCATAGCCTGAGGCAAAAAAAATCCCCCGTCGAGACGGGGGATTTTCTTGGTCGTGTTAGCGAGCAGACGGAGCTTACTTGGCGCCCAGGATCTGCAGGTCGCGCTCGGCCACCTTGGCCGGAACCGGGATGTAACCATCCTTCTCGGCGATGTTCTGACCGGTCTTGGACAGAACCAGCTTCACGAACTCCAGCACCATGGGATCCAGCGGCTTGTTGGGTTGCTTGTTCACGTAGATGTACAGGTAACGTGACAGCGGGTAGGCCCCCTTCAGCGCATTCTCTTCGGTGGCATCCACGTAGTCGGTACCCGTCTTGGACAGTGGCAGGGCACGCACGCCAGAGGTCTTGTAGCCGATACCTGAGTAGCCGACACCGTTCAGTGAGGCGGACACGGACTGCACCACGGAGGCAGAACCCGGTTGCTCGTTCACAGTGCTCTTGAAGTCACCCTTACACAGGGCATGCTCCTTGAAGTAACCGTAGGTACCGGACACAGAGTTACGACCAAACAGCTGGATGTCACGGTTGGCCCATTCGCCTTCCAGACCCACGTCGCTCCACTTGGTGGCGGCCTTGGTGCTGCCGCACTTCAGCGTAGAGGAGAAGATTTCGTCCAGTTGTTGCATGGACAGGCCCTTGATGGGGTTGTCCTTGTGCACGAATACGGCCAGGGCATCCACGGCAACCGGGATAGCGGTAGGCTTGTAGCCGTAGCGCTTCTCGAAGGCTTCGATTTCACCGTCCTTCATGGTACGGCTCATGGGGCCGATCTGGGCGGTGCCTTCGGTCAGGGCAGGCGGAGCAGTGGAGGAACCGGCAGCCTGGATCTGGATGTTGACGTTCGGGTAAACGCGCTTAAATTCCTCGGCCCACAGGGTCATCATGTTGGCCAGGGTGTCAGAACCCACGGAAGAGAGGTTGCCAGAGATGCCGCTAACCTTCTGATAGTCAGGCAGAGCACTGTCTACGGTGGCAAAGGCCTGGGCAGATACGATGGCAGCGGCAAAGCCGACGACGCTAACCAGTTTGTTGAGTTTCATCCACTTTCTCCAATTGAAGGGGAAGTCCTTGTTGTTGACGGGGAGCAGTATCCCCCGTCGCCATGAAAGATTTACTAAAAATAGATGACATTTGTATGACAGCACAAGAATCAGGGTCTGGGTGCTAACTAGGAAAAAAACAAGCGCCATCAGGCGCTTGTTTTATTTAGCCAGCCTCAGGCGTTGGCGCTGGCCTTCACTACCAGGCGGGCGGGGATGACAAAACTAAAACAGCTCCCCACCCCCAGCTGACTTTGGATCTCCAGCTGGCTGTCGTGGTGACTCAGGGCGTGCTTGACGATGGCCAGCCCCAGCCCTGAGCCGCCGGTCTGACGGGAGCGGGCCCGGTCCACCCGGTAGAAGCGCTCGGTCAGGCGACTGAGGTGCTCGGGCGCTATGCCCTCCCCCCGGTCATAGACGGCAAAGCGGGCCTGAGCGCCCTGCCGCGCCCAGCTGACCCGGATCTGCTTACCGGGCGGCGTGTATTTGATGGCATTGTTCACCAAGTTGGTGACGGCACTGCGCAGCTGATCCTCGTCGCCATAGATGAGCAGCTCATCATCCAGCTCAAAGGAGAGCTCGTGGCTACCCGCCGACACGGTACGACACTCCTGCTCCACCATCAGCAGCAGTTTGGGCATGTCCACCACCTTCTGCAGATTGATTTCAGGCGCCGCCTCGATGCGCGAAAGTACCAGCAACTGGTTCACCAGGTTGTCCATCCGCAGGGTCTGCTCCAGCATCACCTTCTGGGCCTTACCCCAGCGCGCCGGATCCGGCACCTCCTCCATCATCTCCAGATACCCTTTGAGCACGGTCAAGGGGGTACGCAGCTCGTGGGAGACATTGGCGACGAAATTTTTCCGCATGGCCTCCATGCTCTTGAGATGGGTCACATCCCGCACCACCAGCAGGGTCTGATCCTCTGTGTAGGGCATGATGCGAAACTCCAGCACCTTCTGCTCGTTGATGGGCGAGCCCATCTCCAGAGGTTCATCAAACTGCTGCTGCCGCAGGTAGGCGATAAACTGAGGGGTGCGGATCAGGTTGCTGATGTTCTGCCCGGCATCTTCGGGCCAGCGAAAGCCCAGCAGCTGACCGGCCAGCTTGTTACACCAGATGATGCTGCCGTCATTACGACACACGACGGCGGCATCCGGCAGCGCCTCGGCCCCTTCGCGAAACCGGCGGATAAGCCCCGCCAGCTCACGGCGCCGTGCGCGATGCCGTTGCTGCAGACGATAGATACCGTTGAAGATGTATTCCCAGGTGCCGGACCCCTGGGGCGGGATCAGGCTGCGGTCGACCCACAGCCAATGAAACAGGCGGCGCTGCTGCCAGTAGTGCCACACCAGGTGCAGCACAGTGGCGACAAACAGGCTCAAGGCCCAGTTGCCCAGCAACAGCCCGAGGACCAGGAAGGGCAGGTAGTAACCCAGCGCCTTCTTGACAACCCGTCCCCAGGAGTAGGGTTCAAACATGCAGTGCCTCAGACACGAGTGGAGAAACGATAGCCAGTGCCGCGCACCGTCTGGATGAAGGCATCATGACCAAATTCGGACACTGCCTTGCGCAGACGTCGAATGTGCACATCCACGGTTCTGTCTTCCACGTAGACGTTGGTGCCCCAGACATTATTTAGCAATTGCTCACGGCTGTACACCCGCTCCGGGTGAGTCATGAAGAAATGCAGCAGACGGAATTCGGTGGGCCCCATCTCCAGCACCTGCTCGTTGGCGGTGACACGGTGGGAGACCGGATCCAGCTTCAGCCCTTGAACCTCAATGATCTCTTCGGTGCTGGTGGGCACGGCGCGGCGGATCACCGCCTTTAAGCGCGCTGTCAGCTCCTTGGGGGAGAAGGGCTTGGTGATGTAATCATCGGCGCCGGCATCCAGCCCCCGCACCTTGTCCTCCTCCTCGCCCCGGGCGGTGAGCATCACCACCGGGATCTGGCGGGTCACCTCATCCTGTTTGAGCTGCTTGATAAACTGGATACCGCTGCCACCGGGCAGCATCCAATCCAGCAGGATCAGATCCGGGAAGGGCTCCTTGAGGGCCGCCAGACCCTGTTGATAGTCCTCCGCCTCCATGGGCTCGAATCCCTTTTGCTCCAGCACGAAGCACAACATCTCCCGGATCGGGGCTTCATCTTCGACGATCAGTACTTTTTTTGACATGTTTTACGCCCTGGATAGCCTTTCCTTGATTTGCCAGCCGCATTATTAGAACTTTTTGTGACAGTTTTATGATATCGACAAGACAAACAGGTTTCAGCAGGCGTTAAGCCAGTGCGCAGACGGTGGCAACTAATTTCGGAGGGCACTCCATCAGCAGTTCAGGCAGCCCGGTGAGGGGATCTTTTTGCTCCCCGCAGCTGGTGAAGCCGTGATGGCGATAGAAGGCGATGATGTCGCTGTTACGGCTGCACACCCGCAGCCACAGGTAAGGATGGCCGGACTTGAGTTGCCCGAGCATGGCGGCGCCCAAGCCATGGCCCTGAAACTCCGGATGCACATACAGAGCCAGCAGTTCGTCGGCCTGCAGGGCGGCAAAGCCCTTGATCTGGCCAGCCTGCTCCAGCACCCAAATCTCGCTGCCAGCCAGGAAGCGATCCCGCATGGCCTCCTGATGGGGCCACCAGAGGGCCGCCGGCAACTCGTCATAGGCATGTAACGAGGCCTGCAGCCAGATCTCCAGCAGCACAGGCATATCCTCTTGACGATGCGGACGGATCACCATGACAGGCCCTCCTCCATGACTGATCCAAGTGTAAATTTGCCATTTGCCCCCCCGCCTGTTTCGCCCCGAGCCCCTGTGAGCCAGCTCCACTTTTTCTGTCCGGAATGCCGGGAGGATCACAAAGCTGATAGAATGGCGCGATTTCAACGAAAGCCGAGGCCGTCATGTGGTTTAAAAACCTGCAGATCTATCGTTTCACCCGTCCCTTCGAACTCACCGCCGAGGCACTGGAGCCCCTGCTCAAGAACCTGCTGTTTGTGCCCTGCGGCAGTCAGGAGATGAGCAAGTTCGGCTTCGTCAGCCCCTTTGGCCGGGAGTCGGATCTGCTGGTGCATGAGGCCCAGGGTCAACTGCTGCTGTGCGCCAAGCGCGAAGACAAGTTGCTGCCCGGCCCCGTGGTCAAGGAGGCCCTGCAGGAGCGCATCGATCAGCTGGAGGCCGATCAGGGCCGCGCCCTGAAGAAGAAGGAAAAGGAGGCCCTCAAGGACGAGGTGCTGATGCAGCTGCTGCCCCGCGCCTTCACCCGCACCAGCCAGACCCATCTGTGGATCAATGCCCAGGACAACTACCTGGTGGTGGACGCCGGCTCCGCCAAGAAGGCCGACGATGTGCTCAGCCTGCTGCGCAAGGCCATCGGCTCCCTGCCGGTGGTGCCCCTCTCGCTGACCGATCCCGCCGAGATCACCATGACCGAATGGCTCAATGCCGGCGCGGCCCCCGGCAGCTTCGTGCTGGAGGATGAAGCCGAGCTGCGCTCCGCCCTGGAGCACGGCGGCATCATCCGCTGCAAGCAGCAGGATCTCACCACTGAAGAGATCAAGGTGCACCTGCTGGCGGACAAGCTGGTCACCAAGCTGGCCCTCAACTGGGCCGAGACGGTGAGCTTCGTGCTGGGGGATGACCTGGGGATCAAGCGCCTCAAGTTCTCCGAGGAGCTGCGGGAGCAGAACGATGACGTGGTCTCCGAAGACAAGGCGGCACGGCTGGATGCCGACTTCAGCCTGATGACAGGCGAATTGGGCCGCTTCATCCCCGAGCTGATCACCGCCCTGGGTGGTGAAAAGGCCGAGTAAAGCCTGACAGCGGTGCCGGCCATCGGCACCGCTAGCCCCAGGCGATGGCATGACAATGCTAATCAGGAGACAGACAATGCTTTCCTAACCTCCCGCCGTTTATCCTACACCCGCAGCTGATTCAACCTATCGGCCTGCTGCGTCAGCAACTTACCATCACTTGCAAAACGAGACTTGACCACATTGACCCACTGCACGCCTGTCTCGTCAGCATGCCGATATTCAATTTGCAATACGACGCGGCCACAACGCCACCATCCCACCCCGACACCAATCACAGTCAAGCTGCAAGCCATGCTGATCAGCCACAGCGGTGCCCACTGTACCTGCTGCATCGCCAGCCAGATGGCGCCGGAAAACACCATCACCCAGAACAGGATCTGGCCGAGATTATCCAGCCATGTTAGCTGCTTAACCCTAGCGCCCCGAATCCTCGCCAGTGGGTAGCAATCCTTCCTAAAATGAAACGCCCTGTCATCCAGGGTAAAGTCGCAGGCTTTCAACATGCTTAACATTCCCATGTTTAATGATTGATGTGCCGGACTAGTCACGGCTTAAGTCATTGCCCCAGGCGCAAGACATCGCTGCCAAACAGCAAAAAAAACATCCTCTTATGGGTCCCACAAGCTAACCCACGGTGTGTCGCGGTGCAATGGCAAAAAGCTGGCATGGCCTAGCCCCTCGAGGCTACAATTCGCCGCCGGCCCCATCAGGTGGGGCCATCCTGACCTGTGATCAGACCCAAGAGAGACAATATGTTCAGACCCGAGTTGCTTTCTCCGGCGGGAACGCTGAAGAACATGCGCTATGCGTTCGCCTATGGCGCCGATGCCGTCTATGCCGGCCAACCCCGTTACAGCCTGCGGGTGCGTAACAACGAATTCGACCACGAGCACCTGCAGCTGGGCATCGACGAGGCCCATGCCCTAGGCAAGAAGCTGTACGTGGTGGCCAACATCCAGCCCCACAACTCCAAGCTCAAGACCTTCGTGCGCGACATGCGCCCCGTGGTGGACATGGGCCCAGACGCCCTCATCATGTCCGACCCCGGCCTCATCATGCTGGTGCGGGAGCACTTCCCCCACATGCCGGTGCATCTGTCGGTGCAGGCCAATGCGGTCAACTGGGCCACGGTGAAGTTCTGGGAGCAGATGGGCCTGGAGCGGGTCATCCTCTCCCGGGAACTCTCCTTGGATGAGATCGAAGAGATCCGTCAGCAGTGCCCCGGCATCGAGCTGGAGGTGTTTGTCCACGGCGCCCTGTGCATGGCCTACTCAGGCCGCTGCCTGCTCTCCGGCTACATCAACAAGCGCGACCCCAATCAGGGCACCTGCACCAACGCCTGTCGTTGGGAGTACAAGGTGCACGAGGGCAAGGAGGACGACGTCGGCCAAATCGTCCACAAGCAGGAGCCGATCCCGGTGCAGGTGCAACCCACCCTGGGGTTGGGCCAACCCACGGATCAGCTGGTGCTGCTGGAGGAGAAGAACCGCCCCGGCGAGTTCATGACGGCGTTTGAGGACGAGCACGGCACCTACATCATGAACTCACGGGATCTGCGGGCCATCGAGCACGTGGAGCGCCTCACCAAGCTGGGGGTGCATTCGCTGAAGATCGAGGGCCGCACCAAGTCCTTCTACTACTGCGCCCGCACCGCCCAGGTCTATCGCCAGGCCATCGACGATGCGGTGGCCGGCCGCCCCTTCAACCGGGATCTGATGAAGACCCTGGAGAACCTGGCCCACCGGGGCTACACCGAGGGCTTCCTGCGCCGCCACGCCCACAGCGACTATCAGACCTACGACTACGGCTACTCGGTCTCCGACAGCCAGCAGTTTGTCGGCGAGATCACCGGCCGCCGCGCCGACGGCCTGGTGGAGGTGGCGGTGAAGAACAAGTTCCTGCTGGGTAACCGCCTGGAGCTGATGACCCCGCAAGGCAATCTCACCTTCGATCTCGGCCAGCTGGAAAACCGCAAGGGCGAGCAGATCGAGGTGGCCCCCGGCGACGGTCACACCGTCTACCTGCCGGTGCCCCAAGAGGTAGATGTGAACTTCGGCATCCTGCTGCGCAATCTGGACGGCGACGCCAATACCCGTCAGCCCCACCAGAAGGCCGGCTGACGATGGCGCTGCTCATCACCGACAAGTGCATCAATTGCGACATGTGTGAGCCTGAGTGCCCCAATCAGGCCATCACCATGGGGCCCAAGGTCTACGAGATAGACCCGGCCCGCTGCACCGAGTGTGTCGGCTTCTATGAACACCAGACCTGCATCGCCGTCTGCCCCATCGACTGCATCATCTGGGACCCGCAGCATCCGGAAAGCCAGGAGGCATTGTGGGAAAAATTTGTTACGCTGCACCCCTAGTGCTGCAGCCTAAGGAGTAAACAATGGAAAAAGTCACCATCTACGGCAAACCCATGTGTCCCTACTGCGACATGGCCGTCTCTGTCTGCCGCCAGAAGGGCTTCGAGTTCGAATACATCGACATCTTTGCCAAGCAGATGAGCATCGCCGATCTGCACGACATCGTCGGCAAGCCGGTGCGCACCGTGCCGCAGATCTTCGTCGGCGACCAGCATATCGGTGGCTACACCGACTTTGCCGCCTGGCTGACCGAACAGGGACAAGCCTGAGATCAAGGTTTTACCCTGCCACGCCAGGCTATGCTTTGAGGCTCCTCTTCATGGAGCCTTTTTTATGTCCCAACAGATCCTGATCGTGGCCAGCGGCGCCCCTTATGGCAGCGAGGCCCTGTTTAACGCCCTGCGTCTGGCCATCGCCCTCAAGGAGCAGGATGCCGGCCTGACCCTGCGCCTGTTCCTGCTCTCGGATGCGGTGACCGCTGCCCTGCCGGGCCAGAAGCCGGCCGAGGGCTACCACCTGCGGCAGATGCTGGATATCCTCACCGCCCAGGACGTGCCGGTGAAGCTGTGCAAGACCTGCAGCGATGCCCGTGGCATCAGCAGCCTGCCGCTGCTGGAAGGCGTCGAGATCGGCACCCTGGTGGATCTGGCCCAATGGACCCTGGCCGCCGACAAGGTGCTCACTTTCTAGCCGCCCCTTGCCACTTAATCATTGTCATAGCTGCGGTCACTCCGTATAATGCGCCCGCCCACAAAACCCGTTCTTTAACATCTGGTGAGTCAATTTATGCATCCCATGCTGAACATTGCTGTGCGCGCGGCGCGCAACGCAGGACAAGTCATTGCCAAGAACTTTGGCGATCAAGCCAACGTCCAGACGGCTGAAAAGGCCAAAAACGACCTGGTTACCAACGTGGACCGCGAAGCCGAACAGGCCATCGTCTCCACCCTGCTCAAAGCCTATCCCGACCACAGCATCATCGGCGAAGAATTCGGCGTTCAAGGCAATGCCGACTCCGACTATCAATGGATCATTGACCCGCTGGATGGCACCACCAACTTCGTCAAGGGTATCCCCCACATCGCCGTCTCCATCGCCCTGCGCGTCAAGGGCCGCACCGAAGTGGGTGTGGTATTCGATCCCTTGCGCAACGAGCTGTTTACCGCCAGCCGTGGTAACGGCGCCCAGCTGAACGGCTACCGCATCCGCGTCGGCCAATCCAAGAGCCTGGACGGCACTGTGCTGGCCACCTCCTTCCCCCACCGTCACCGCCACTATCTGGACGCCTACAAGAAGATGTTTGATGGCATCTTCAGCGAGTGCGCCGATATCCGTCGTGCCGGTACCGCCAGCCTGGATCTGGCCTACGTGGCCGCCGGCCGTGTCGACGGTTACTGGGAAATGTGCCTCAAGCCTTGGGATCTGGCCGCCGGCGAGCTGATCGCCCGGGAAGCCGGTGCCCTGGCCACCGACTTTGTCGGCGGACACAACTTCTACAGCAGCGGTAACATCGTCTGCGGCAACCCGCGGGTGGTGAAGTGCCTGCTGGCCAAGATCCGCGAGGATCTGCCGGAGTCCCTGGCCAAGTAAGCCAAGCGACACTCGGCGCCAAGCAGTGAGGCCACCTTAGGGTGGCCTCACTTATTTCATATGGAAATTAAATAGTCATTTATTATATTTAATTTGCCTTATCACTTCAGGCAGACTGGTCGCTCATTCCAATGAGGGCCTACTGCCATGCATCATCTTCCCATACTGCTGGTTCCCGGCTACCAGGACAGCGGCCCAGACCACTGGCAAACCCATTGGCATGCCGCCCACCCGGATTGGCAGCGGGTGCACGACCAGGATTGGGAGACGCCGGATCTGGCGCAGTGGTGTCAGGTGCTCTGTCGGCATCTGGCCCAGAGCCCTGTCCCGCTGCATCTGGTGGCCCACTCCTTTGGCTGCCTGACCAGCCTGCAGGCCGCTGCACAGCTGCCCCACAAGATTGCCAGCCTGTTTCTGGTGGCGCCCCCCGATCCGTTGCACTTCGCCATCCCGGATGAGGCGCTATCCACACCACCTTGCCCCACCAGCCTACTGCTGTCGGATAACGATCCCTGGCTGGCCGCTGACCGCGCAGCGCAACTGGCCGGCCGCTGGCGGCTGACCCCGCAGCACCTGGGTAGCCAGGGCCACGTCAATGCCGACTCCGGCCACGGCCACTGGCCAGAGGGCCTGGCGCGCCTAGCGGCGCATCTGCGCGGCCTCTAGTCCACGACCGCGCCGCTACCGATGAAAAAAAAGGCTATGTCCCAGTTATATGTTGGAAGGCTAATCTTGAAGTAGGTCATCACCTTGAGGGCCTCATTCATGGATACCCAAGCCTTTCAACATTTACTGTCTCTTTTCCCGCAGCTCACCTTGCGTCAGCGTCGTCTGGCGCAAAATGAACTCTCAACACCCCATCCCGTCACCTCACTTGTCACCCAACTGCCGGCTTGCAGCTGTTGTCCCCATTGCCAGGCCGATGCTGCCCAATTGGCACCTTGGGGGTGGAGTCGAGGATTACGCCGTTATCGGTGCAAGCAATGCTTGCGCACCTGCTCGATTCTCACCAAGACGCCGATGGCCAGACTGCGCAAGACTGAGTGCTGGGAGGAGTATGCTCAGGCACTCATTGACGGGCTCACCGTCCGACAAGCCGCTGCCCGTTGTGGGGTTTGCAAAAACACCGCCTTCTTGTGGCGTCATCGTTTTCTGAAAGCCATGGCGAGCCATCAAGCGACACGGGAAGAGGGTATCGTCGAGGTAGATGAAACCTTCTTCCTCGAATCGTTCAAAGGCCAGCGAGGATTACCCCGCCCAGCACGCCACCGTGGGGGTAAAGGGCGAACCAGAGGAACTGGACCCGATTACATCCCGGTGATGGTGGTGCAGGACAGGGCCGGTCATTTGGCAGACTTTCAATTAGAACGACTGGATGCAAGGACAGTCAGGCGAGTGCTACAGCCGTTGATAGCCCCGGATGCGGTACTCTGCAGCGATGGCGCTGGGGTCTATACCAGCTTCAGCCAGCGACAAGGGATAACACATCAGGTCGTGCACAACCGGATAGGGGAACGAATCGTGGGCGCATATCACATCCAGCATGTGAACGGGTACCACAGACGGCTGAAAGAGTAGATGCAGCGATTCCATGGGGTAGCGACGCGCTATCTGAGGAATTATCTAGGGTGGCGGAGGATGCTGGAGCGCTATGGACGAAAGGCTGATATCCCCCATTGCTTGCATGAGGCGCTGGGACGCCCCATGCAACACGTAATTGGGACATAGCCAAAAAAAAGCCCATCCAATTGGATGGGCTTTCTTCATGCGGGAATATTACTCCTCGCTGGGGGCCTCGGCGGCCGCTTGGGCCTCTTCGGCGACCGGCGCGGCAGCCTGGGGATTTTCATCCCGCACCGCTTCCTTGATGGACAGACGGACACGGCCCTGGCGATCCACTTCCAGCACCTTGGCACGTACCACGTCACCCATCTTGAGGAAGTCGTTGACGTCCTTCACGCGTTCTTCGGTGATCTGGGAGATGTGCACCAGACCATCCTTACCGGGCAGGATGTTGACGAAGGCGCCGAAGTCAGCCAGACGCACCACCTTACCTTCGTAGACGCGACCCACTTCCACCTCGGCGGTCAGCGCCTCGATACGGCGGATGGCTTCCTTGGCAGCCTCACCGTCCACGGCGGCAATCTTCACGGTACCGTCATCATCCAGCTCGATGGTGGTGCCGGTTTCTTCGGTCAGGGCACGGATCACGGAGCCACCCTTGCCGATCACGTCCTTGATCTTTTCAGGATTGATCTTGATGGTGTGGATGCGCGGTGCGAAGGCAGAGATTTCGGCACGAGACTGAGGCATGGCTTCGTCCATCACCTTCAGGATGTGCAGACGGGCATCACGGGCCTGCTTAAGCGCCACTTCCATGATTTCCTTGGTGATACCTTCGATCTTGATATCCATCTGCAGGGCGGTCACCCCGTTGGTGGTACCGGCCACCTTGAAGTCCATGTCGCCCAGGTGGTCTTCATCACCCAGGATGTCGGACAGCACGACAAAGTCATCGCCTTCCTTCACCAGACCCATGGCAATACCAGCCACGGAGGCCTTGATGGGCACACCGGCATCCATCAGCGCCAGAGAGGAACCACACACGGAGGCCATGGAGGAGGAGCCATTGGACTCGGTGATTTCAGACACCACACGCACAGTGTAGGGGAACTCGTCCTGGCTCGGCATCACAGCGGCGATACCGCGCTTGGCCAGACGGCCGTGGCCGATTTCACGACGCTTGGGTGAACCCACCATGCCGGTCTCACCGACACAGTAAGGGGGGAAGTTGTAGTGCAGCATGAAGCGGTCGACGCGCTCGCCAGACAGTTCGTCCAGGATCTGCGCGGCACGTTCGGTGCCCAGGGTGGCGGTCACCAGCGCTTGAGTTTCACCGCGGGTAAACAGGGCGGAGCCATGCACTCGCGGCAGCAGACCGGTACCCACGGACAGGGCACGGATCATCTGGGGATTACGACCGTCGATCCGCGGCTCGCCACGCAGCACACGGCCACGGACGATCTCGCTCTCAAGGGTGTGGAACAGCTCACCGGCCAGCTTGGCATCGACAGTCTCATCGGCTGCCACCAGTTGATCGATCACCTTCTGCTTGATGGCGGCGATGGTTTCGTAACGCACGGCCTTCTCGGTGATGCGGTAGGCTTCGCCCAGCTCGGCGGAGGCCAGCTCGGCAATTTTGGCCTTCAGCTCGGTATTCACCGCAGGGGCCACCCAGTTCCAGGGCTTGGCACCGGCCTCGGCAGCAAATTCATTGATGGCCTGAATGGCGGTCTGCATCTGCTCGTGGCCGTAGACTACGGCACCCAGCATGACGTCTTCCGGCAGAACTTGCGCCTCGGACTCCACCATCAGCACGGCAGACTCGGTACCGGCCACCACCAGATCCAGCTGGCTGTCTTTGAGCTCATCCGAGGTGGGGTTCAGCAGGTACTGGCCATTGGCATAACCCACACGGGCGGCACCGATGGGGCCGTTGAACGGGATACCGGACACGGCCAGGGCAGCAGAGGTACCCAGCATGGCGACGATGTCGGTCGGCACCTTGGGGTTGGCAGAGACCACGGTGGCAATCACCTGTACCTCGTTGAGGAAACCTTCCGGGAACAGGGGACGGATAGGACGGTCGATCAGACGGGCGATCAGGGTTTCGCCTTCGCTGGGACGGCCCTCACGCTTGAAAAAACCTCCCGGAATACGACCGGCGGCGTAGGCACGCTCCTGATAGTTCACGGTCAGCGGGAAGAAATCCCGGCCCGGAGTGGCTTCTTTTTTGCCGACAACCGCCACGAAAACAGCGGTGTCATCCATGCTCGCCATGACGGCGCCTGAGGCTTGACGGGCCATGACCCCGGTTTCCAGGGTGACTGTGTGTTGACCGTATTGGAAGGTTTTTACAATAGGATTCACTTGAATTTCCTTTATCTGTGTTTGGTCGCTTAATTTAGCGCACCAGTATAGCCTAACGCCGGCAAAAGGTAAGAGCATCAGGCCGTAAGACTTTGCGCCCGCGCCCAATACCAGGACGGGCTACAGATGAAAAAAAGGAGGCCTGAGCCTCCTTTTTACGAATAGCAGCTTGTGCTTGTCGTCGATTAACGACGCAGACCCAGCTTCTGGATCAGAGCAACGTAACGAGCTTCGTCCTTACGCTTCAGGTAGTCCAGCAGCTTGCGACGCTGGGAAACCATGCGCAGCAGACCACGGCGACCGTGGTGGTCCTTGCTGTGCTCGGAAAAGTGACCTTGCAGATGGTTGATCTGGGCGGTCAGCAGGGCAACCTGAACTTCCGGTGAACCGGTGTCGTTGGCGCCACGAGCGTGTTCAGCAACGATTTGTGCTTTGGTTTCGGCGTTTAGTGACATAGTCATTCTCCAATTCATTAAAACTTACTTGAGTAATTTTGGCCGATCACTAATTCAGCCAAAAAAGGGCAGCGGATTTTCCCACACTCCCATGGGCAAGGCAAGCCGTTCAGGCCGACTCGTCTTCCTCGTCACCACCGATACGCACCAGGCGACGCGGCGCCACCTTGCCATCGTCATCAATCTCGCCGACGCCGATGAACTCGCGCTCCTCGCCCACCGTCATGCGAACAAAGCCTTCCAGGGGCACCCCGGGAACCTGCACCGCCTGCCCCTGATTGACATAGCTGGCCACGATGGCCGACATGTTCACCTCGGGCAGCGCCGCAACCGCCGTGTCCATCGGCAGCAGCAGGGGATCCAGCTGCTCCCGGGGCGGCGTACCGGCTTGCTTGCAGCGGGCAAAGAGAGTCTCCAGCTGCTCCAGGGTCAGCATGCGTTCCGCAGGATAGGTGGCCACCTGACTGCGATGCAGGGCCACCACATGGGCGCCGCAACCCAGCAGCTCACCCAGATCGTCGATCAGGGTGCGAATATAGGTACCCTTGGAGCAGTGCACATCCAAGCTCAGGCTGTCGCCGGTGAAAGTGAGCAGCTTGAGATCGTAGATGGTGATAGGGCGCGCCTCGCGCTCCACCACTACCCCCTCACGGGCATACTCATACAGCGGCCGGCCGTTGTGCTTGAGCGCGGAATACATGGAGGGCACCTGCATGGTCTCCCCCATGAAGCGCGGCAACAACGCGGCTAACTGCTCCGCCGTCACGCTCACGGGACGCCGGCTGATCACCTGACCATCGGAGTCGCTGGTATCGGTACGCACCCCCAACTGAGCCGTCACCTGATAGCGCTTGTCGGCATCCAGCAGGAACTGGGAAAACTTGGTGGCCTCCCCCAGGCAGATGGGCAACATGCCGGTGGCCAGGGGATCCAGGGCGCCGGTATGGCCAGCCTTGGCCGCGTTATAGATACGCTTGACCTGCTGCAGGGCATCGTTGGATGTGATGCCACTGGGTTTGTTCAGCAGCAGTATGCCGTGCACATCACGGCCCTTGAAACGACGTCGTCGAGACATCTTTACTCTTCTTCCTCCTCGCTCTGACCGGCGTCCTGGTGCAGGCGCTCGTCTTCGCGAATCGTGTTGGTCACCAGGTTGGACAGGCGCATGCCCTCAACCAGGGTCTTATCATAGGCAAAGCGCAATTCGGGCACCACCCGCAGTTGCATCGCCTTGCCTAGCAAAATTCGGACATAGCCTGCCGCGTCTTCCAGCACCTTCAGGCCCGCCTTGATGTTCGGCTCATCATCAAAGAGGAAGGTGACAAAGATCTTGGCGTGCTGCAAATCGCGGCTTACTTCCACATCGGAGACGGTGACCATACCGATACGGGGATCCTTGATCTCCCGCTGCAGTATCAGGGCGACTTCCCGCTGCACCTGTTGCGCCACCCGCCGGGAACGGCTGAATTCTTTGCTCATGGTGAATTCCTGACAAAAAGGGGGCCGTTAAGCCCCCTGTTTTTGGCTCTGGATTACAGCGTACGCTGGATCTCGATGGTCTCGTAGACTTCGATCTGGTCGCCGACACGAACGTCGTTATAGTTCTTCACGGCGATACCACACTCGTAGCCATTCTTGACCTCGGGCACGTCATCCTTGAAGCGACGCAGGGATTCCAGCTCGCCTTCGTAGATGACCACGTTGTCACGAAGTACCCGGATGGGGCTGCTGCGCTTGACGGTCCCTTCGGTAACCATACAGCCAGCCACGGCACCAAACTTGGGCGACTTGAACACGTCGCGCACTTCGGCCAGACCGATGATCTGCTGCTTGTACTCCGGTGCCAGCATACCGCTCATGGCCTGCTTCACTTCGTCGATCAAGTCATAGATCACGGAGTAGTAGCGCAGATCCAGGTTCTCGGACTCAATGATGCGGCGAGCAGAGGAGTCGGCACGCACGTTGAAGCCCAGGATGATGGCATTGGACGCCGCCGCCAGGCTGGCGTCGGTTTCGGTAATGCCGCCGACACCGGAGCCGATGATCTTCACCTTCACTTCGTCGGTGGAGAGCTTCAGCAACGAGTCGCAGATCGCCTCGGTAGAACCCTGAACGTCGGCCTTGAGCACCACATTCAGCTCGGAGACTTCGCCTTCGGTCATGTTGGAGAACATGTTTTCCAGCTTGGCCTTCTGCTGGCGCGCCAGCTTGACTTCGCGGAACTTGCCTTGACGATACAGGGCCACTTCTCGGGCCTTCTTCTCGTCACGCACCACGGTCGCTTCGTCACCGGCTGACGGTACGCCTGACAGACCCAGGATTTCCACCGGGAAGGAAGGACCGGCTTCCTTGACGTCTTGGCCCAGCTCGTCACGCATGGCGCGCACCCGGCCGTATTCCAGACCGCACAGCACGATATCACCCTGACGCAGGGTACCTTCTTGTACCAGCACGGTAGCGACCGGACCACGGCCCTTGTCCAGGCGCGATTCGATGACCACACCGGACGCCATGGCATCCTGTACGGCCTTCAGCTCCAGAACTTCCGCCTGCAGCAGGATGGAGTTCAGCAGATCGTCGATGCCCTGACCTGTCTTGGCAGACACCTGCACGAACTGGGTATCACCACCCCACTCTTCTGAGACGACACCGTAGCGGGTCAACTCGTTCATCACCCGATCCGGGTCGGCTGCGGGTTTGTCGATCTTGTTCACCGCCACCACCAGCGGCACGTTACCGGCCTTGGCGTGTTGGATAGCCTCAATGGTCTGCGGCATGACGCCGTCGTCCGCGGCAACCACCAGTACTACGATATCCGTGGCCTTGGCACCACGGGCACGCATGGCGGTAAAGGCCGCGTGACCCGGGGTGTCCAGGAAGGTGATCATGCCGTTGTCGGTTTCGACGTGGTAGGCACCGATATGCTGGGTAATGCCACCGGCCTCGCCTGCGGCGACCTTGGCCTTACGGATATAGTCCAGCAGAGAGGTCTTACCGTGGTCGACGTGACCCATGATGGTTACCACGGGGGCACGGTGTTGTGCCTCGGAGGTGGAATCACGGTCTTGCAGTACGGCTTCTTCCAGCTCGTTTTCACGACGCAGAACCACCTTGTGGCCCATCTCTTCGGCCACCAGCTGGGCAGTTTCCTGATCGATCACCTGGTTGATGGTCGCCATGGCGCCCATCTTCATCATCACCTTGATGACCTCGACCGCCTTGACCGCCATCTTCTGAGCCAGCTCGCTCACCGTGATGGTCTCACCGATCACCACATCGCGGTTAACCGGCTGAGCCGGCTTGTTGAAGCCATGCTGCATCGAGCTGGGGGTATTGATGCGCCCACGCTTGCCCTTGGCACGGCCACGGGCCCGGTCTTCACGATCACGACGGTCATCGTCATGGCCCTTCTTGGCCTTGGCCACGGCCGGACGGCGGCGCCCCCGAGATTCATCTTGGCGCTCGCGTTCCGCTTCGGCTTCCTTGACAAAGGTCGAGGTATTACCCGCCTCGTCATCGGCCTCTTCAGCCTTCTTGCGCGCGGCTTCCTCTTCGGCCCAGCGGGCGGCATTCTCTTCGGCCAGACGGCGGGCTTCTTCGGCCTTACGTTCGGCTTCGGCTTCCGCCTTGCGTTGAGCTTCCTGCTCCTGCTGGCGCTTGAGCGCCTCCTCTTCCCGCTTGGCCATCTCGTCTACCTCTTTATGAACCTTCTTGGGAGGCTCATTCTTGGCCGCAGCGCTCTTACGCGCCTGTTCCTGGGCCTTGGCCTGCTCAGCCTTGGCGCGGGCTTCTGCCGCTGCCGCTTCCTGACGGGCCTTCTCTTCCTGAGCCTGACGTTCAGCTTCCTGACGTGCACGCTCTTCTTCTTCCTGCCGCTGGGCGTCGTCCACTACGGAGCGACGTACATAGGTCTTGGACTTGCGCACTTCCACCTGAACAGACTTGTTCTTACCACCCGCGCCCTGGACACTCAAGGTGCTTTTGGTTTTACGCTGCAGGGTCATCCGCTTGGGCTCGGTGTCGCTGTCGCCACCATGCTGCTTCTTCAGATGGGCCAGCAGATTCTGCTTCTCATCTTCGCTCACCACATCATCTACAGACTTGGTGATACCGGCCGCAGAGAACTGCTGAAGAAGACGCTCCACCGGGGTGTCGATATCCTGGGCAAGTTGTTTTACTGATACTTCTGCCATTCATTACCTCCGCAGATTATTCGGCCTGCTCACCGAACCAACAGATGTTGCGAGCTGCCATGATGAGTTGGCCCGCCTTCTCTTCGGTCATTCCTTCGATCCCCATCAGATCGTCGATGCCTTGCTCAGCCAGCTCCTCCAGGGTACCCACCCCGCGGGCGGCCAGCATGTAGGCAAATTCACGGCTAAGGCCGGCCAAGCCAAGCAGATCGTCTGCCGGCTCCACCCCTTCAAAGGATTCTTCCTGAGCCAGTGCCTTGGTAGACAGGGACTGCTTGGCACGCGCCCGCAGCTCTTCCACCATCTCCTCGTCCAGACCTTCGATGGACAAGAGCTCATTCATCGGCACATAGGCGATCTCTTCGAGGGTAGAGAAACCTTCCTCGATCAGCACATCGGCGAATTCGTCATCGATGTCCAGAGCCTGGGTGAACAGGTTGAGGATGCGATCCTTCTCGGCCTGGTGCTTCTGTTGCATCTCTTCGACCGTCATGACGTTGAGTTCCCAACCGGTCAGCTGGGAAGCCAGACGGACGTTCTGCCCGTTGCGGCCGATGGCCTGCGCCAGGTTGCTGGCCACCACGGCGATGTCCATGGTGTGGTTGTCTTCATCGACAATGATGGAAGCCACATCGGCCGGTGCCATGGCGTTGATGACGTACTGAGCGACGTTGTCATCCCACAGCACGATATCGATGCGCTCACCTGCCAGTTCCCCTGAGACGGCCTGCACCCGAGCGCCACGCATGCCCACACAGGCACCCACGGGGTCGATACGGCGGTCATTGGTTTTCACGGCGATCTTGGCGCGGGAGCCGGGATCACGGGCTGCACCCTTGATCTCGATGATCTCTTCACCGATTTCCGGCACTTCGATGCGGAACAGTTCCTTGAGGAAGTCTGGATGAGCGCGGCTGACAAACAGCTGACTACCACGGGCTTCCGGCTTCACCGCCGCCAGCAGGCCGCGGATACGATCCCCTGGACGGAAGGTTTCGCGGGGCAGCATGTCGTCACGGTACAGTACGGCCTCGGCATTGCTGCCCAGATCCAGAATGATGCTGTCGCGGTTAACCTTCTTCACCACACCCGTGATGATGCTGCCTTCTTGATCCTTGAACTGCTCGACGACCTGAGCGCGCTCTGCCTCACGGACCTTCTGCACTATGACCTGCTTGGCAGTTTGGGTGGTGATACGGTCAAAGGTGATGGACTCGATTTGATCCTCAACAAAGTCACCCACCTGGATCTCGGGCTCGTCGACCCGCGCGGCGTCCAAGGTGATTTCGCGGAACGGGTTCTCCAGCACACCCTCGACATCCACCACTTCCCAGCGGCGGAAAGTGTCAAAGTCACCGGTCTTGCGATCGATGGCAACACGGACTTCGATGTCGCCTTCATATTTCTTCTTGGTGGCGGTGGCCAGGGCAGTTTCCAGCGCCTGGAAAATTTTCTCGCGGGGAACGGCCTTTTCATTGGAGACCGCATCGACCACTAACAGAATTTCTTTATTCATGTCCGATTGCCTCGTCAATCAAAGTTAGGAACCAGATTGGCTTGTTGAATGTTGGCAAACGCCAGCATCTCGTCTTGTCCATCGACGGTCAGGGTGATAGTTTCCCCATCGACCTGCTTGATTACACCTTTGTATTTACGGCGATTGTTCATCGCCATACGCAATGTCACCGAGGCCACCTCACCCAGATAACGGGTAAAATGGGCCAATTTGAGCAGAGGGCGCTCCATGCCCGGAGAGGATACCTCCAGGTAGTATTCGGTGCTGATGGGGTCTTCCACATCCAGCACAGCGCTGACCTGATGGCTCACCTCGGCACAATCTTCTACCGTGATGCCATCGGCATGTTCGATGTAGACCCGCAGAGTCGAATGCTTGCCGGCACGAACGTATTCGATGCCCCACAATTCGTAGCCGAGCGCCTCCACTGGCGGTTCGAGCATCTGAGTCAGGCGTTGTTCTAACGTAGCCAAAGCCACCCTCCGTAAATAAAAAAAGGGCCATATAGCCCAGTGAATACAGTCCCGTCACGGACCGTGGAAATCAGATAACAAAAAAGCCCCGATATTCCAATCGGGGCTTCTTCACTGGACCCTGATTACCACTCCAAGAGTGGCCGTCCTGCAGCAAGTGCACTGCAACAGCCATGGACGAGAATTTGGTTGCGGGGGCAGGATTTGAACCTACGACCTTCGGGTTATGAGCCCGACGAGCTACCATGCTGCTCCACCCCGCGTCCGATTCATGCGAGATTATAATTGCCTGACCATTTGGCTGCAAGCCAGACAACTCTCTACATTTGGTGCCGAGCGCGGGACTTGAACCCGCACGCCAGATAGGCACTACCCCCTCAAGATAGCGTGTCTACCAATTCCACCAGCTCGGCAAAACTTGCTTTAGTTGGGCACATCCGTGTTCTGCGCTGCAGAATCTTGGACTGCCACAGGAGCCACCTGCTCGGCTTGCGCCTGATCCAGGTTACTCCAATCCTCTGCCGGCTTGAGCTTTTGATTGGTCATGGCGCCCAGCACCAGACTAATCACAAAAAACACAGCCGCGAGGATGGCGGTGGTTCGAGTGAGGAAATTACCTGAACCAGCCGAACCAAAAACCGTATTCGAAGCACCGGCACCAAAAGAGGCACCCATGCCGGCTCCCTTACCATGCTGGATCAACACCAAGCCGATCAAGGCAAGTGAGATCAACAGATACAGCACCAGGAGAATTTCGTACATTTGCTTACCCTGTCTTAACGTGGTCAACTCAGTGACCGAGGTGTTTATTCTACCATCCTTGCAAGCCACCTAACTCGGCTTGAGGTCCCCAGAACACCTGGTTGATAGCCCAGACAGGCTGGCAGTTAGCCGCTCCGCAACACCGATGGAGCACTCATCAAGAGCCTCCCCTGCTGGAGCGGGGCTAATACTAGCCAGCCTGATGGTAGGACACAAGCAGAATTTTGAATTTCTGGTTTGTTTGGGCAATTTCTCAACAAAACAAACAATTGTGTGTATTTTCGCAGCGTTAAAGCGAGCGCACTACCGCCGCTATGCTCTCAGCCAACGCCTTAACCAGGGCGGCCTCCTCCCCTTCCACCATGACGCGGATCAAGGGTTCGGTACCGGACTTGCGCAGCAGCACCCGACCTCGCCCGGCCAAGCGCTGCTCTGCCTCCCGCACCGCCGCCTGTACCTGAGGTGCAGCGACAGGATCCTGCCCCTCCTTAAACTGGACATTCACCAGCACCTGGGGAAACAGCGGCACCAGCTCACGCTGTTGCGCCAGTGACATGCCCTGCCGACGCACCGCCCGCAATACCTGCAAGGCCGCGACAATACCATCGCCGGTGGTGGTCTGATCCAGACAGATGAGGTGGCCGGAGTTCTCGCCGCCTAGCCGCCAGCCCTGCTCCTGAAGCAGCTCCATGACGTAGCGGTCACCCACCTTGGCCCGTACGAAGGGAATGTCCAGATCGGCCAATGCCAATTCCAGACCCAGATTGGACATCAATGTGCCCACCACGCCCCCCTGCAGGACGCCGCGCGCATGGCAATCGCGAGCAATCAGGTACAGCAGCACATCGCCATCCAGCAAGTTGCCTTGATGATCCACCATGACGAGGCGATCCCCATCCCCATCAAAGGCAATCCCCATGTCGGCCTGCTCCGCCAACACCCGCTCGACCAGGGCCTGGGGTGCGGTTGACCCCACCCCGGCATTGATGTTCAGGCCATCCGGACTGCAGCCCATGGCGATCACCTCGGCGCCCAGCTCCCGAAAGACCAGCGGCGCAATGTGATAGGTGGCGCCATGGGCACAGTCCACCACCAACTTGAGGCCATCCAGACTCAGCTCACTGGGAAAGGTACTCTTGCAGAACTCGACATAGCGACCCGGTGCATCATCCACTCGGCTGGCCTTACCTAGTTGCGCCGCTTCAACACACTGCAGCGGTCGATCCATGGCAGCTTCAATGGCCTGTTCAACCTCGTCCGGCAGCTTGGTGCCATTGGTGGAGAAAAACTTGATGCCGTTGTCGTAATAGGGGTTGTGGGAGGCACTGATCACCACGCCCGCTTCGGCGCGGAAGGTACGCGTCAGATAAGCCACCGCCGGCGTCGGCATGGGGCCTAACAACACCGCCTTGAGGCCTGCCGCAGACAGGCCCGCTTCCAGTGCCGCCTCTAACATGTAACCCGAGATTCGGGTGTCTTTGCCAATCAGTACCTTACGAGTACCTTGCTTGGCCAGTACCTGACCAGCGGCCCAGCCCAGTTTCATCACAAAATCAGGCGTGATGGGGCTGTCACCTACCTTGCCGCGGATACCATCGGTACCGAAATATTGTCTGCTCATGCTGCTCCTTACTGCTTGCTGCACTCTTGGGCATAGTCAAAGACCCTGAGGGCATCGCAGGTCTCTTTGACATCATGGACACGGATGATACGCGCACCAGCCTGAGCCGCAAAGAGGGCCGCCGCCAAACTGCCAGCCAGGCGCTCATTTACCGGACGGTCTAGCAGATTGCCGATCATGGACTTGCGTGACATGCCCACCAGTAAGGGACAGCCCAGCTCGAGGAAGCGGGCCTGCTGACCCAGCAAGCGATAGTTTTGCTCCAGGGTCTTGCCAAAGCCATACCCAGGATCCAGCAAGAGACGACCACGCTGGATACCGGCAGCCTCACAAGCCTGAATGCGGGCTAACAAGAAGTCGTATACCTCTGCCAGCATGTCGCCATAGTGCGGCGCTATCTGCATGGTCTGCGGGTCGCCCTGCATGTGCATCAGGCACACCAGCACCTCAGGATCAGCAGCAGTCGCCTCCAAGGCTCCGGGTAGCCGCAATGCACGAATATCGTTCACCAGATGGATACCCGCACGGCAGGCCGCCCTGATCACCTCAGGCTTGGAGGTATCGACGGAGACCATGACATCCAGCTCGGCCAACACGGCCTCGGCCACAGGAAGCACACGCTCCAGCTCTTCCTGCACGGCGACCTCCGCCGCGCCAGGTCGTGTTGACTCACCACCTATGTCCAGCAGGGTTGCCCCCTCGGCACACAGTCGCGCCGCATGTCGTAGCGCCGCGTCTTTTTGCCGGTAACTGTTGCCATCGGAAAATGAGTCTGGGGTAACATTGAGGATCCCCATCACCTGGGGCCGACTCAGATCCAGCTCACGCCCCTTAGAACGTAACAACATGCGAAATCTCCAAAACAAAACCCCGGGAATCCCCGGGGTTTATTAGACAGCCAATCAGGCGTTACTATCGCTGGCCTTGGGTGGTGTCGGCTCGGTGTCAATGGCCGCCTGCTCCGGTTCATCCCGCACCTGTGTCTCCTGCTCGGCAGACACGTCGGTTTCGCTCTGGGACTCGCCACCGTTGCCCGTCATGGAAGAGTCGTCGGAAGAGCGCTGCTCCATGGGCGGACGCACCTCCCGCCGCGCCATCAGATCATCGATCTGCTTGGCGTCTATGGTCTCATACTTCATCAGGGCATCCTTCATCGCATGCAGGATGTCGAGATTTTCGTTGAGTATGTGCTTGGCTCGGTCGTAGTTACGGTTGATCACATGCTTGATCTCCGCATCGATGAGACGCGCGGTATCGTCCGACATGTGCTTGGCCTTCGCCACGGAGCGGCCCAGGAAGACCTCCCCGTCTTCATCGGCATACAACAAAGGCCCCAACTCTTCAGACATGCCCCACTGGGTCACCATCTTGCGTGCCAGTTCGGTGGCGCGCTCGATGTCGTTGGAAGCGCCTGTGGTCATCTTCTCACGACCATAGATGATCTCTTCGGCCAGACGACCACCGTACAGGCTGGAGATCATGGACTCGAGATACTGCTTGGAGTGGCTCCAGCGATCCTGCTCCGGCAGGTACATGGTGACACCCAGGGCTCGCCCGCGAGGAATGATGGAGACCTTGTAGACAGGGTCGTGCTCAGGTACCAGACGACCGACGATGGCATGGCCGGCTTCGTGATAGGCCGTCATCTCCTTCTCGCTGTCGGTCATGACCATGGACTTGCGCTCGGCACCCATCATGATCTTGTCCTTGGCGCGCTCGAACTCCGTCATGCCCACCAGGCGCTTGTTGCCCCGTGCGGCAAACAAGGCAGCCTCGTTCACCAGGTTGGCCAGATCCGCACCGGAGAAGCCAGGTGTCCCCCGCGCAATCACGGCGGCATCCACATCGTCCCCCAGGGGAACCTTACGCATGTGCACCTTGAGAATTTGTTCACGGCCACGGACATCCGGCAAGCCCACCACCACCTGGCGGTCGAAACGCCCCGGACGCAGCAAGGCCGGATCCAGCACATCGGGCCGGTTGGTGGCCGCGATGACGATCACCGCCTCATGGCCCTCAAAGCCGTCCATCTCCACCAGCATCTGGTTGAGGGTCTGCTCACGCTCATCGTGCCCACCGCCCAGGCCGGCACCACGTTGGCGACCGACCGCGTCGATTTCGTCGATGAAGATGATACAGGGCGCCGACTTCTTGGCCTGCTCGAACATATCCCGCACCCGGGAGGCACCGACCCCGACAAACATTTCCACAAAGTCGGAACCAGAAATCGAGAAGAAGGGCACCTTGGCTTCGCCGGCAATGGCCTTGGCCAGCAACGTCTTACCCGTACCCGGCTGACCAACCATCAAGACCCCCTTGGGGATCTTGCCACCCAGCTTCTGGAAACGGGAGGGGTCCTTGAGGTAATCCACCAGTTCTTTCACCTCTTCCTTGGCCTCATCACAGCCGGCCACATCGGCAAAGGTGGTCTTGATCTGATCTTCACCCATCAGGCGAGCACGGCTCTTGCCAAACGACATGGCGCCCTTGCCACCGCCGCCCTGCATCTGGCGCATGAAAAACACCCAGACACCGATCAGCAACAGCATGGGGAACCAGGAGATGAAAATCGATGCCAACAGGCTGGGTTCTTCTGGCTTGACGCCTCGCACCCGCACATTGTGCTTGAGCAGATCGTTGATCAGCTGTGGATCCTGGGTAGGGATGACGGTGATGAAGGACTCCCCGTCCCGCTTCACACCACTGATCATCTTGCCATCGATGCGAGCCTCGCGGATCTGATCTTGGGAGACCTCCCGCACGAACGTCGAGTAATCCATCTGGCGGCCGGAAGAATCGCTGGGGCTGAAGCTCTGAAACAAAGACATCAACACCACGGCAATGACCAGCCAAAGGATCAGGTTTTTCGCCATGTCACTCAAATCATTAACCTCATAACTGATGGCTGCGAACGCTCAAAGGTTACTACAGTTTAAAACCTGTAGCTACAATGTAGACTTCCCGTGAACGAGCTCTGGATGAATCCGGCTTTCTGCTCTTCACCACGGTAAAAAGGGACCTGACTTCCTTGAGATATTCCTCAAAGCCGGTGCCTTGGAACACCTTGACAACAAAGGCGCCGTTAGGTGCCAAGACCTGCCGACACATATCCAGCGCCAATTCCACCAGATACATGGATCTAGGCTGATCCACACCCAGATTGCCGGACATATTGGGCGCCATGTCTGACAACAGGACATCCACCTTCTCATCCCCGACGCGCTCCAGCAAAGCCGCCAGCACGGCTTCATCCCGAAAGTCGCCTTGCAGGAAGTCAACCCCGGCAATGGGATCCATCGGCAAGATGTCACAGGCCACCACGCGGCCCTTGCTGCCAACCTGCTCCACGGCAAACTGGGACCAGCCACCGGGGGCAGCCCCCAGATCCACCACCGTCATGCCCGGCTTGATCAGCCGGTCGCGCTGCTGGATTTCATCAATCTTGAACACGGCCCGGGAACGTAGCCCCTGCTTCTGTGCCTGTTGCACATACTTGTCATCGAAGTGTTCTTTGAGCCAGCGGGAGGAGCTGGCGGAACGCTTTTTCTTACTCATCTAAACTCACGCCAAGCCATAAAGGCTATTAGTATTAAGGGGCAGATGGGGGTAGAATGTACCGCTTTCAACCCGGATAACGAAGAAAATTCCCATGACTCTCACGACCAAACAGAAGCAATATCTCAAGGGCCTGGCACACAGCCTCAAACCTGTGGTACTGCTGGGTCAACACGGCCTCACCGAAGGGGTACTGGCCGAAATTGACGCTGCCCTGGCCCACCACGAACTGATCAAGGTGAAGGTCAGCGCACCGGATCGCGAGACCAAGCAACTGATCAACGCAGCCATAGTGCGGGAGACCGGCGCCAACCAGGTACAGGCCATGGGTAACATGCTGACCCTGTACCGCCCGGCTCAGGAACCTAAGCTGGTGCTGCCGAAGAAATAATCTGTTCTGTCACGCATGACAAAGGGGGCCTTGGCCCCCTTTGTCATGGCCGTCATCATAGGGCTTAACGGTATTCCACCGCCAGGATTTCATATTCCACATCACCGGCCGGTGTCTTGATGTTCACCACATCGTCCACCTCCTTGCCGATGAGGCCACGGGCGATGGGCGAATTAACGGAGATGAGACGCTCCTTGATATCCGCCTCGTCATCGCCAACGATGCGATAACTGATCTCCTCCTCGGTATCGCAGTTCATCAGGGTCACTGTCACCCCAAACACCACTCGACCGGTTTGCGGCAACTTGCTGATGTCGATGATCTGGGCATTGGAGAGCTTAGACTCGATCTCCTGAATGCGGCCTTCACAGAAACCCTGTTGCTCGCGGGCCGCATGATACTCGGCGTTTTCCTTCAAATCACCATGGGCACGTGCTTCCGCAATGGCGGCGATGATCTGCGGTCGCATGACCGTCTTGAGGTGTTCGAGTTCCTGGCGCAGCTTCTGAGCCCCAGTCACTGTCATCGGCGTCTGACTCATAATCAACACTCGTTTAGCTAGTCAACGAAATAAAAAAAGACTACTCGGCGCCAAAGCACCGAGTAGCGTCGCGGTGTGACAGACTTGCCCGCCGCATGGCGGTGTCGTCACCTTGTTGGATAAGCGCCAGTGTAATACGAACACCGGCACAATTCATCCCCGGGATCGGCGGGGCCCCTCGCCTCAGCTGGTGAGATCGTCAAAGAAACGCTTCACGCCCTCAAAGAATCCTTCGGCCTTGGGTTTGTGAACCTTGGCCTCGGCACCACTGATAGACTCTTCCAGTTGGCGCAGCAATTCCTTTTGCGACTCGCTCAGGTTAACGGGCGTTTCTATCACCGTCTTGCAGATGAGATCCCCTTCCACGCCGGAGCGCAGCGAACGAACCCCCTTGCCACGCATGCGGAACATGCGGCCAGTTTGGGTTTCTGGCGGTATCTTCAGCTTCAGGCGCCCCTCCAGGGTCGGCACCTCCACCTCGCCACCCAGGGCGGCATTGGTGAAGCTGATGGGCACCTCGCAGTACAGGTTGTTGCCATCGCGGACGAAGATGGGGTGCTCCTTGACGTGCACCTGGACGTACAGATCCCCTGCTGGTGCGCCATTCTCCCCCGCCTCGCCCTCGCCCGCCAGGCGAATACGATCTCCGGTATCGACACCGGCCGGTATCTTCACCGACAGCGTCTTGGTCTTCTGATAGCGCCCCTCGCCATGGCACTTGCGGCAAGGGTCGGTCACTATCTTGCCCTTGCCACGACAGTGCGGACAGGCCTGGGTGACGGCAAAGAAGCCCTGACGCATCTGCACCTGACCAGAACCGTGACAGGTTGGGCAGGTCTGCGGCTGGGAACCCGGCTTGGCACCGGAACCATGGCACTCGTCACAGCCCACCAGGGTCGGCACCTTGATCTCTTTGCTGATGCCGCGCACGGCCTCTTCCAAAGAGAGCTCCAGGTTGTAGCGCAGATCCGCGCCACGGGACGGCCGCTGGGCTCGCCGGGCACCACCGCCACCGAAGATGTCACCGAACACATCACCGAAGATGTCACCAAAGTCGGCGCCACCAAAGCCGGCACCGCCACCGGCGCCCATGTTGGGATCCACCCCGGCATGGCCGAACTTGTCATAGGCGGCCCGCTTCTGCGGATCGCTCAGGATCTCGTAGGCCTCTTTGACTTCCTTGAACTGCTCTTCGGTGTCGTTGCTGCCCCGGTTGCGATCCGGGTGCAGCTTCATGGCCAAGCGCTTATACGCCTTCTTGATATCCTTCTCGTCGGCGCTGCGCTCAACCCCGAGAACCTCATAATAATCGCGTTTGGACATACTCTAAAATCTCTGCCTTGTGGATACACAGACGGGCGTTGGTTGCCCAACGCCCGTATCCGCTACCGGACCCGGCAACGATTATTTCTTGTCGTCTTTAACTTCTTCAAACTCAGCATCCACCACATCATCGTGGGCGGCGCCCTGGGCCTGGCCGGCATCACCGGCCTGGGCCTGTTGCTGAGCCTGTTGCTGCGCCAGCTCCATCAGCTTCTGCGCCGCCATCATCAGCGCCTGTTGCTTGGCTTCGATCTCGGCCTTGTCATCACCACGGATGGCACCGTCCAGATCGGCAATGGCCGCCTCAATCTTGCTCTTCTCATCCGCCGGCAGGGCGTCACCGGCTTCGGTGACCTGCTTGCGGGTGGCATGCACCAGAGCATCGGCCTGGTTGCGCGCCTGCACCAGCTCCTCAAACTTCTTGTCCTCGGCGGCGTGGGCGGCGGCTTCGCTGACCATGCGCTGGATCTCCTCGTCAGACAGACCAGAGGAGGCCTGGATGGTGATCTTCTGCTCCTTGCCGGTCTCCTTGTCCTTGGCGGACACGTGCAGGATACCGTCGGCATCGATGTCGAAAGTCACCTCGATCTGCGGCAGGCCACGGGGTGCCGGGCGAATGCCTTCCAGGTTGAACTGGCCCAGTGACTTGTTGTCAGCGGCGCGCTTACGCTCCCCCTGCAGCACGTGAATGGTCACGGCAGACTGGTTGTCTTCGGCGGTGGAGAACACCTGAGACTTCTTGGTCGGAATGGTGGTGTTCTTCTCGATCAGGGCGGTCATCACACTGCCCATGGTCTCGATGCCCAGGGACAGCGGGGTGACGTCCAGCAGCAGCACGTCGTGCTTCTCACCGGCCAGCACGCCACCTTGGATGGCGGCACCCATGGCCACGGCTTCGTCCGGGTTGACGTCCTTGCGGGGTTCCTTACCAAAGAAGTCGGAAACCACCTTCTGTACCATGGGCATGCGGGTCTGACCGCCCACCAGGATGACGTCGTCGATCTCGGACACGGACAGACCGGCATCCTGCAGCGCGATGCGCACCGGCTCCATGGACTTCTTCACCATGTCTTCCACCAGGGACTCCAGCTTGGAGCGGGTCACCTTGATGTTCATGTGCTTGGGACCGGTGGCATCGGCGGTGATGTACGGCAGATTCACGTCGGTCTGCTGGGCAGAGGACAGCTCGATCTTGGCCTTTTCGGCGGCTTCCTTCAGACGTTGCAGGGCCAGCTGATCCTTGCGCAGATCGATGCCTTGCTCACGCTTGAACTCGTCCACCAGATAGTTGATCAGGCGGTTGTCGAAGTCTTCCCCACCCAGGTGAGTATCCCCGTTGGTGGCCAGCACCTCGAAGGTCTTCTCGCCATCCATCTCGTCGATTTCGATGATGGAGATATCGAAGGTACCACCGCCCAGGTCATACACGGCAATCTTACGATCGCCCTTGACCTTGTTCACGCCGTAGGCAAACGCCGCAGCGGTCGGTTCGTTGATGATGCGCTTGACCTCCAGGCCAGCGATGCGACCGGCATCCTTGGTGGCCTGACGCTGAGCGTCGTTGAAGTAGGCCGGTACGGTAATGACGGCTTCGGTCACCGGCTCGCCCAGGAAGTCCTCGGCGGTCTTCTTCATCTTCTTGAGCACTTCGGCAGAGATCTGCGGCGGTGCCATCCGCTTGCCCTTCACCTCAACCCAGGCGTCGCCGTTGTCGGCGCGGGTGATGGTGAACGGCATGATGCCGATGTCGCGCTGCACTTCTTCGTCTTCGTAACGACGACCGATCAGGCGCTTGATGGCATACAGGGTGTTCTTGGGGTTGGTGACAGCCTGACGCTTGGCCGGCTGACCCACCAGGATTTCACCGTCATCGGAATAGGCGATGATTGACGGTGTGGTGCGGTCCCCTTCGGCGTTCTCAATAACACGGGCATGATCCCCGTCCAGAATGGCCACGCAGGAGTTGGTCGTACCCAGGTCAATACCGATGATTTTACCCATTTCTATTCTCCGAAATTCTTTATGCTTGATTCGCAATTGCACTGTGGCGGTGACATCCGGCGCTGTCGCATTGGCGCTGTCACCCGGCCTTGTCTGCTATATGGGGGTGTCTTTTACCCCTTCAAGGCCCAGGGCCAAAAAAACTTACGCCTGGGTGTCTACGCTGGGTGACTTGGCCACCATCACCATGGCCGGGCGCACCACACGACCGTTGAGCTCGTAGCCCTTCTGCATCACGGCGATCACCGTGTTGGGCGCCACCTCGGCGTTCTCAATCATGCTCATGGCTTGATGCTGGTTGGGATCGAATGGCTGACCCTGCGGGTTGATGGCCTGCACGCCAAACTTGGCCACCGAGTTCTGCATGGATTGCAGGGTCAGCTCCACCCCTTCCAGCAGGGGCAGCAACACCTCATTGGCCTTGTCACCGGCCTCCAGGGCGCGCTCCAGATTGTCGATCACCGGCAGCAATTCACCGACAAACTTCTCCAGCGCAAACTTGTGCGCCTTCTCCACATCCTGGGCGGCGCGGCGGCGGATGTTCTCCATCTCGGCCACGGCGCGGACGGCACGGTCCCGCTCTTCGGCGGCAGCGGCTTCGGCGGCTTCAAGCTTCTCCAGCAGCGCCTGCATATCAAACTCCACCTCGGGCACCGCCTGTTCGGCCTGCTCCAACTCGGGTTGCGCCTGCTGTTGCTCCATCGCTTGGTCCTGATTGTTCATGATGACTCCCACTTACCTATTTCAAGTTGCAGCTATTATGGGGATGAAGATCCCGCTTTCAAGGCCAGGGCGAAAATCCGCAGCGTTTGCAGCAGGCTTGCGGTGGTATCGGCCTTTGGCGCTATACTGGAGCCCCACTGGTTTTGCGAGCATTGCATTATGGCTCAAGCCTTTAACACCATTGCCCTCATCGGCAAGCCCCAACATGCCGGCACCAACGAGACACTGCAGGCCCTGCACGATTATCTGCGCGCACTGGGTTATCCCGTCCTGGTCGAGAGTCGCGTGGCCCGCCAGCTGGGCGTGGATCCCGCCTGTGCCCGGGATCTGGTGCAGTTGGGGGAAGAGGCTGATCTGGCCATAGTGGTGGGGGGCGATGGCAACATGCTGGGGGCCGCCCGGGTGCTGGCGCGCTTCGATGTGGCCGTGCTGGGGGTAAACCGGGGTAACCTGGGTTTTTTGACCGATCTGACACCGCAAGACTTTGCCGAGCCGCTGAGTCAGGTGCTGCAAGGACGTTTTCAGACCGAGTATCGCTTCTTGCTGGAGGCCGCAGTGCACCGCCACGGCGAACGCAAGGCAGCCAATACGGCACTCAACGAGGTGGTGCTGCATCCGGGCAAGGTGGCCCACATGATTGATTTTGCCGTCTACATAGATGACAACTTCATGTACAGCCAACGGGCTGACGGCATCATAGTCGCCACCCCCACCGGTTCCACCGCCTATGCCCTCTCTGCCGGCGGACCCATCCTCACTCCCGGGCTCAATGCCCTCTCATTGGTGCCCATGTTCCCCCATACCTTGAGCTGCCGCCCCATCGTCATCGATGCCGACAGTCAGGTGAAACTGGTGGTGTCACCCGACGATCAGGCTGAACAACTGCTGCTGAGCTGCGACGGCCACGTCAACCTGGCGGTCAACCCCGGCGACGAGATACTGATCGCCAAGGCGCCCCACAGACTGCGGCTGCTTCACCCTGAAAATCACAGTTATTTCAACGTACTAAGAAGTAAACTCAGCTGGGGTAGCAAGCTGTTCTAGTTCGCCTCACCCTGTGCACTTTTCGCGCTTTACTGTATTGATAAACAGTATATACTGTTTGTCAATACAGTATTGTTCGCAGGTGCCGCATGCTGACTCAACTCACTATCCATAACTTCGCCATCGTCAAATTCCTCGAGCTGGATCTGCAGTCCGGCATGACCAGCATCACGGGGGAGACCGGCGCCGGTAAATCCATCGCGATTGATGCCTTGGGCCTGGCCCTGGGCGGTAGAGCCGAGGCCAGCATGATACGGCCAGGATGCGACAAGACGGAAATCAGTGCCCGTTTCAACCTGTTGCGCAACCCGCCGGCTCGCCGCTGGTTGCAACAGCAGGAGCTGGAGACGGAAGACGAGTGTCTGCTGCGGCGGGTGATCACGGCTGAGGGCCGCTCCCGCGCCTACATCAACGGCACCCCGGTGCCGCTGGCACAACTCAAGGCCCTGGGTCAGCTGCTTATCAACATCCACGGCCAACACGCCCACCAATTGCTGATGCGGCCCGAACAACAGCTGGCCATACTGGATGCCTATGCCGCTCACACCAGCCTGCTGGAGGAGGTGCGCCAGCATCACCAGAGCTGGCGCCAACAACAACAGACGCTGCTGCGCCTGCAGCAGGAGGCCGAACAGCGGCAGGCCCGCCGTCAGCTGTTGGAGTATCAGGTGCAGGAGCTCGACGAGTTTGCCCTGCAGGACGGGGAATTCGCCACCATCGAGGCGGAGCACAGCCGCCTGGCCAACAGCGGTGCCCTGGTGGCGGACTGTCAGTACTGTCTGGATGGCCTGCACGACAATGATGAATACACGGTTTTAGGTCAGCTCAAGGCCCTCATTCGTCGCCTGGAGCAGATGCAGAGCCTGGATCCGGCCCTGCAGCCGGCCTTGGGGCTGCTGCAGGAAGCCCAGATCCAACTGGATGAGGGCTATGACGAGCTGCGTCACTATCTGGATCGGCTGGAGCCGGATCCCGAGCGTTTCGCCCAATTGGAGAGCCGTCTCACCAAGACACTGGACCTGGCCCGCAAGCACCAGATCAAGCCGGCCGAGCTGGTGGCCCACCATGCCGGCTTGCAGGCCGAGTTGACCAGCTTGCTGGCCTGTGATGAGCAGCTTGAGGGCCTGCAGGCCGGTCTACAGGCCAGCCTGAGTGCCTACCAAGCCGCCGCCGGTCGCCTCAGTGCCAGCCGTAGCCGCTATGCCCAGCAACTGGGGGAGCAGATCAGTCAGCATATGCAACAGCTCAACATGCCCCAGGGCCGTCTCGTCATCGACATCAGCCCGGCGGCCGATCGACACCCCAGCCCGCTGGGTCAGGATCTGGTGCAATTTTTGGTGGCAACCAACCCGGGACAACCCTTGCAACCCCTGGCCAAGGTGGCCTCCGGCGGCGAACTCTCCCGCATCAGTCTCGCCATCCAGGTGATCACCGCCGAGCGCATCGCCACCCCCAGCCTCATCTTCGATGAGGTGGATGTGGGGATCAGTGGTCCCACCGCCGCCGTGGTGGGAAGGTTGCTGCGCCAGCTGGGCCAATCCACCCAGGTTCTGGTGGTCACCCACCTGCCCCAGGTGGCGGGTCAGGGACATCACCATTTCCTGGTGGCCAAACAGCACGATGGCGAGCAGACCCAGACCAGCATGGCCGCCCTGGACCTCAGTGGCCGGCTGGGTGAGCTGGCCCGCCTGCTGGGGGGCGATCAGATCACCGACAACACCCTGGCCAATGCCCGTGAGCTGCTGGCCCAGGCCTAGCCTGGCGGAGAATCCGGTATAAAGTCCGGCGGCAGATGTCAGCGTGATTGGCATGATCGATCGGACAACAGTGATAAAAAAACAGGGTGCGCACTGCACCCTGTTTTTTTGGATTGGCAAATGACGGCTGGCCTTAGACCGCGCCGGTCACCAGTTGACGGGCCGCCGCGATGACGATGGCCACCGCATCCCCTTCGGTCTTGGCCAGGGTCACCGCATCCGGGATCTCCTGGCCGGTACGATTGACGATCACCCCCGCCACACAGCCCGCTTTGAGCCCCTGACTGGCACACATGGTCAGCAGGGTTGCCGATTCCATCTCGTAGTTGAGCACGCCCATGGCCTGCCACTGCGCCATGGAGCCGGCAAAGCGCCGGGTCACCCGACCGGAGAAGGTATCGTAGCGCTCCTGGCCCGGATAGAAGGTATCGGAGGAGGCGGTAACACCCACGTGGGGCTCACACCCCGCAGCCTGGGCGGCCGCCACCAGGGCGGTGGTACAGGCAAAGTCGGCAACCGCCGGAAACTCCAGCGGCGCAAAATGCAGACTGGCCCCATCCAGGCGTACCGAACCCGTAGTGACGATCACATCCCCCACCGCCACATGGGGTTGAATGGCCCCCGTGGTGCCCACCCGCAGGAAGGTGCGAACACCCAGCTGGGCCAGCTCTTCCACCGCGATGGAGGTGGAGGGTCCACCGATGCCGGTGGAGCAGATCACCACAGGCACCCCAGACAGTTCCGCCAGATAGCTGGTGAACTCACGATGGCTGGCCAGAAAGCGGGGATTCTCCATCCGCTCGGCGATACGCTTCACCCGTTCCGGATCCCCCGGCACTATGGCCAGGGTGGCGCCGGCCAGATCGGCCTGTTGCAAACCTAAATGAAATACGGCGTGACTCATGATACGTAGCTCCTTATGTGGCGCCCGCCCCGGCTTACCGGCTGCTCAGTGGCCGGCGGACAGCGGGTGCACTCATGATTATGTGGGACCCCATGGCAGGTAAAAGTGCGGTAAAACGCTTTTATTTCAATTTATTAGAATAATAGCCTGCTGAATCAAAACAAAAAGCCCCCGGCAAGCGGGGGCTCTTGTCTAACAAGGGGGCTTAGCGGTCGTTGCGGCCGCCCTTGTCAAACTTGCGCGGACCCCGCTTGAAGTCGCCCCGGTCGTTACCGAAGGGCCGCTCCCGGCCTTCGCCACGACCACGCCCGTCACCACGACCGCGACTGTCGCCACCGAAGGGCTTGCCGCCAAACGGCTTGCCACGGCGCTCGCTGCGCTGGGGCAGCTCACCGGTGAAGACGCTGATCTCCAGCGGACGGCCACAGACCCGGGCCTTCTTCAGCACATCCATCACCTCTTCCGGCATGCCTTCGGGCAGATCCACGGTAGTGCAGGTGTCGAAGATTTCGATATGGCCAATGTAGGAGCTGTCGATGTCCGCCTCGTTGGCGATGGCACCGACGATCTGGCCTGGCTTGACGCCGTGCTCATAACCCACTTCGACACGGTAGCGTACCGTGCTCACCTCAGGATGGTCCTTCAGCGGACGCGGGCCAGTGCTGGGCTGCTTGCGTTCACGACGCTCGTGGCGATCGTCACGCTCAAAGCCGCGCTCACTGTTGCGATCTCGGCGATCGTCCATGTTGCGCTGAGCCGGCTCAGGCTGGCTTTCGTCCATGAACAGGGGCTCGTCCCCCTTGACCATCTTGGCCAGGGCGGCACACAGATCCAGCGGATCCGTGGTGTCGTCCTGCAGGAACTCGGCCACCACTTCCTGGTACTGTTCCAGATCGTCCGACAGCAGGGTGTCGCGGATCTGTTGCTTGAACTGCTCCATCCGGTGACGGTTGATGTCCTGGGCGGTGGGCATGTGCATCGGCTCGATGGGCTGACGGGTGGTGTGCTCGATGGCACGCAGCATGCGGCGCTCGCGGGGAGCGACGAACAGGATGGCATCCCCGCTACGACCAGCACGGCCGGTCCGGCCGATACGGTGTACATAAGATTCGGTGTCGTAGGGAATGTCGTAGTTCACCACGTGGGTGATCCGCTCCACATCCAGACCCCGGGCAACCACGTCGGTGGCCACCAGAATGTCCAGTTGGCCGCCCTTGAGCTTCTCCACGGTGCGCTCACGCAGCTTCTGCGGGATATCGCCGTGCAGGGCCTCACAGGCATGACCACGGGCGGCCAGCTTGGTGGCCAGCTCTTCCGCCGCCGTCTTGGTACGCACGAACGCCAGCAGGGCATCGTAGGGTTCCACTTCCAGCAGACGGGTCATGGCATCCAGCTTGTGCAGACCGGAGACCATCCAGTAGCGCTGACGCACGGTGGAGGCGGTGCTGGTCTTGGCCGCGATCTTCACCTCTTTGGGTTCCTGCAGGTGGCGGTGGGCCACACGGCGGATCACATCGGGCATGGTGGCGGAGAACAGGGCGATCTGACGATCGAAGGGGCACTGCTCGATGATCCACTCCACATCGTCGATGAAGCCCATGCGCAGCATCTCATCGGCTTCATCCAGTACCAGGGCACGCAGGGCGGACAAGTCCAGCTTGCCGCGGCGCATCATGTCCATCACCCGGCCAGGGGTCCCCACCACCACCTGGGCACCACGCTTGAGGGCACGCAGTTGGGTGTCGTAGGAGGAGCCGCCGTAGATGGGCAGCACATGGAAGTCCGGCAGGTACTTGGCATAGCTTTGGCACGCCTCGGCCACCTGAATGGCCAGCTCCCGGGTCGGGGCCAGCACCAGCACCTGGGTGGCGGTATCGCTGGCGTTCAAGCGGGAGATGAGCGGCAGGGCGAAGGCGGCCGTCTTACCGGTACCTGTCTGGGCTTGGCCCAGCAGATCGCGGCCTTCCAGCAGCGGCGGAATGGCGGCGGCCTGGATGGGGGACGGGGTTTCATAGCCTACGTCGTTCAGGGCGCGCAGGATAGGTTCAGCCAGACCCAGTTGTTCAAAGCTGGGCAGGGTCTCGTTCTCAGACATATTTTCTTCCGTTAGACAGTGTCGTGGGGCGGGCGCTGTAGCGGCAGAAAAACATCTGGAGTCGCTGGCTGGCCCGAAAAAGGGGGGCGATTATAACCATAACCCTCCGCCTTGTCGTTAAAAATGTGACATTAATCTCAGCGCTTCGGTTTGTTCTTCAGTACGGCCAGGGTCAGACGGCTGATACAGATGAGCCGCTGAGCCTCATCCTCCAGCCGGATCTGCCACACCTGAGTGGTGGCCCCCAGGTGCAAGGGGGACGCCATCCCGGTCACGAGTCCCTCACGCATGGCCCGCAGGTGGTTGGCATTGATCTCCAACCCCACACAGCAGTGCGTCCGCGGCACCGCCAGGTTGCCCGCCACCGACCCCAGGGTCTCCGCCAGCACCACGGATGCGCCGCCATGGAGCAGTCCCATGGGCTGATGCACTGTGGGCCCCACCGGCATGATCCCCACCAGGCTGTCGTCACTGACTTGGGTATAGCGTATTCCCAGATGAGCCACTAGGGTATTGGCGGAGCCGGCATTGAGCCCGTCCAGGGTAAAATCGCGCTGCCAAATGGCCATACTCTCTCCTTATATAGGTGCTTTTTTCTACTCGTGCGTTTCGGTGTGCAGGGCCAGTTGACGATAACCATAGCCGCCCTGCCCGTCCGACTCGAAGCTCAATCTGTGGGTGATGCCTTCCGGCGCATCCTCGGCATGGTGCGAGACAAACAGCACCTGGCTGCGGCCCGCCGCCATCAGCCGGCCCACCCAGTGGCGCACCAGATGCCGGTTGATGGGATCCAGTCCCTGCAGGGGTTCATCCAGGATCAGCAGCGGCGGATGCTTCACCAGGGCGCGGGCAATCAGCAGCAGCCGCTGCTGGCCAAACGACAGGCTGTGAAAAGGGCGTCGCGCCTGGTCACTGAGCCCCAGCAGTGCCAGCCAGCGTCGAGTCAGAGACAGCTCCAGATCCCCCGGCGTCTGATACAGGCCGATGGAGTCATAAAAGCCCGACAAGATCACCGCCTCCGGGGTGGTCTGCACCCGGTATTCCAGGTGCAGCGCCGGACTCACCAGGCCGATGTGGCGCTTGATGTCCCAGATACTCTCGCCGCTGCCTCGCCGCCGACCAAACAGGGTGACCTGGTTGCAGTAGCCCTGGGGATGATCCCCCGTAATAACCGACAGCAGGGTCGACTTGCCGGCACCATTGGGCCCGGTGATCTGCCAGTGCTGGCCAGGCAGCAGCGCCCAATCCAGACCCTGGATCACCCTGTGCTCATCATAGCGGATGGTCAGCTGATGCAGCTCGACCAGGGGCAGGCCTGGTGCAGCGGCGGGTTGGGCCGGCGGAGGCAGGCTGCAGGGCGCCTGCTGCTCCAGCAGCTGCCATTGCCGCACCTCGGCGGAAGCCATGACAGACTCCCGCGCCCCCGTCAGCAGCAGTTGGTTATCCCCCAGCACGCCCAGATGGGTGGCACAGGGCGGCACCTCGTCAAAGCGATTGAGGATGAGCACCAGCCCCTGCCCTTGTCGATGCAAAGACTGCAGCCGCTCGGTCAGCTCGCGACGGGCCTGGGCGTCCAGGCCGTCAAAGGGCTCATCCAGAACCAACCAGCGGGGCGCCTGCAGCAGGGCGCGGGCCAACAGCAGCTTGCGCCCCTCGCCGCTGGAGAGTACCCGAAACGGACGCGCCAGCAGCGGCAAGAGACCCAGTTCCGTCAGCAGCCGCTGCCCCGGGGAAGTCTGAACGGCCGCCGCTGGCAACAGCTCCCCGGCCAGCCAGCCCGCCTCCTCCCCGTCGGCCAGCATGTCGGTGTTGCGGCGCTGCCAGTCCTGATCGACCAAGGCCTGCTGCTGCTCGAAGCTCAAGCGCAGCGCCTCGGGTGCCGGCGGCGCCTCACCCGCCAGCAACGGCAATTCGCCGCACAGGGCGCGGGCCAGGGCCGTCTTGCCGCTGCCATTGGCACCGACAAAGGCCCAGCATTGCCCAGGGGCCAGGGTCAGTTGGGGGATCAGCAGCTGGTGCAGTGAACTCAAGGCAAAGCGGGCGGCAGACCAATGCAAGGTAGAGTCTCCTATGATGGTAACGCCCTATGACTACGCCCGGGGCAGGGCCAGTGCAAGATATGGGACAAGAAAAAGGCGCGGTAGCCGCGCCTTTTGCCTTAGAGCAGCCCCAGCAGGGCCTGCAGCGGGTGCTTGAGCTTCTCCCCCTCCATCCGCTTGACCTGGCTGCGGCAGGAGTAGCCGGTCACCAGGCAGCGCTCCTTGGGCCGCGCGGCCAGGGCCTGCTGCCAGCTCATGGCATAGATGGCCTTGGAGTCCTCCAGGTGGCCGGCATCGTGTCCGTAGGTGCCGGCCATGCCGCAACAGCCCACCGCCACCGGCTTGAGTTCGGCCCCCAGATGCTCGAACAGCTTGGCCCAGTCGCCGTGGCTGGAGGGCACCGCCGTCTTCTCGGTGCAGTGACCAAACAGATGGTAGGGTTCAAAGCGGCCCAGCTGACGCTGCGGAATGGCGTGAATGGCCCCCTTGAGCCACTCCTGGGGCAGCAACACCTGGAAGTCACCCCGGGCATCCCCCAGGGCGCGGGCATATTCGTCCCGGTAGCACAGCACCATGGCCGGATCCGGCCCCACCATGGGGATGCCCAGGTGATGCAGGCGATTGAGCAGTTGGGCCGCATTGGCCGCCGTCTTGGCGAAGGCCCGCAGGAAGCCCTTGATATGCTGGGGCTTGCCATTGGGCTTGAAGGGCATCAGCAGCGGCTGATAGCCCAGCTTTTCGATCAGCAGCACCAGATCCCGCACCACGGGAGCATCGTAATAGGAGGTGAAGGGATCCTGCACCACCAGCACCACCTTGCTACGCTGGGCCGGGCTCATGGCCTCCAGCTTGGCCAGATCGAACAGGCGGGCATCGTGGCCGGCCAATGACTGCTTGAGGGTCGGCTGGCTCAGCAGGGGCACGTCCACCATGCCGACTGTCTTGGCGGTGACATCCTGCACCCACTGCTGCTGCAAGAAGAAGTTCACCACCCCCGGCGCCTTGGCCATCAGGGGGGCGTAAGACTCCACGGTGGCGACAAAGTAGTCCTTCACGGGACGCAGATAGCGCTGGTGATACAGCTGCATGAAGCGGGCGCGGAAGGCCGGCACGTCCACCTTGATGGGACACTGGCTGGAGCAGGCCTTGCACGCCAGGCAGCCTTGCATGGCCTCCATCACCTCGTGGGAGAAGTCGTACTGGCCGCGACGGCGGGCCAGGGTGTTCTTCACCTTGTCCACCAGCTCCTTCCAGCGCAGGCCGCCGGCCAGCTGGGCATCCGCCTCTTCGCTGAGCACGTTGACGCCCTGATTCTCCAGCTGGCGCAGCCATTCGCGCATCAGACCGGCCCGCCCCTTGGGCGAATGAATGCGATCCCCGGTGAGCTTGAAGCTGGGACACATGGGCGAGTGCTGCTCGAAGGTGAAGCACAGGCCGTTGCCGTTGCACTCCATGGCCTCGCGGAAACTGTCGCGCACCACCACCGGGATCTGGCGATCGAAGTGGCCGCGCTTCACGGCATCCACCGATACCAGCTCGGCGTCACTGGCCAAGGGCGTGCAGATCTTGCCCGGGTTCAGACGGTTGTCCGGGTCGAAGGCCCCCTTGATCTTGCGCAGCTCGGCAAACAGGCTGTCGCCGAAATAGGCCGGACCGTACTCGGAACGAAAACCCCGGCCGTGCTCACCCCACATCAAACCACCGTACTTGGCGGTGAGGGCCACCACCTGATCGGAGATCTTGCGCAGGGTCACCTCCTGCTCGGGATCGCACAGATCCAGCGCCGGCCGCACGTGCAGCACGCCGCAGTCCACGTGACCGAACATGCCGTAGTGCAAGCCATGGCTGTCCAGCAGGGCGCGGAACTCCATGATGTAATCCGCCAGGTGCTCAGGCGGCACGGCCGTGTCCTCGGTGAAGGCGACCGGCTTGGCACGCCCGGCGGTATTGCCCAGCAGGCCCACCGCCTTCTTGCGCATGCCGTAGATGGCCTCCACGCTGGCCAGATCGTCACAGCACTGATAACCGATGACCCCGGCCTCGCCGGCCGCCATCTGCGCATCCAGACGGGCGCACAGGGCCGCCACCTTACGCTGCTGCTCGGCCGCGTCGTCACCGGCAAACTCGACAATGTTGATGCCCTGCATCGCCTGTCCCGGCACGTCGGCGATCAGATCCTTCACCGAGTGCCAGATGATGTCGCCACGGGCCAGGTTCAGCACCTTGGAGTCCACCGTCTCCACCGACAGCGCCTCGGCGGCCACCATGACATTGGCATGGCGCAGGGCCGCCTCGAAGCTCTGGTACTTGACGTTCACCAGGGTACGCAGGCTGGGGATGGGAGTCAGATCCAGGGTGGCCTCTGTGATGTAGGCCAAGGTACCTTCGGAGCCGCACAACAGGCGGGAGAGATCCAGACCGCGGGGCAGCTCGCCCTCGGCGGGCAGATAGGCATGCTTGAGGTCATAGCCGGTGAGGAAGCGGGTCAAGGGCGGGAAGGTGGCGTCGATCTCGGCGCGCTTGCCCTCCACCGAGGCCAGCACCTGGCGGTAGATGGCCCCTTCCCTATCGTCCTGGGCCAGCTTGGCCTCCAGGGCGTCACCACGCAGCGGACCGCACTCCAGCACGGTACCGTCCATCAGCACGGCGGTGACCGCCAGCACATGATCCGAGGTCTTGCCATAGACCAGGGAGCCCTGGCCGGAAGCATCGGTATTGATCATGCCGCCGATGGTGGCACGGTTGCTGGTGGAGAGTTCCGGTGAGAAGAAGAGGCCATGGGGCTTCAACGCCTGATTGAGCTTGTCCTTGACCAGGCCCGCCTGCACCCGCACGGTACGGGCCTCGGCCTCCAGGCTCAGCAGGGCCGTCATGTGGCGCGAGAGATCCACTATGATGCCGTCGTTCAGGGACTGGCCGTTGGTGCCGGTACCACCACCACGGGGAGAAAACTGGATCTGGGCATGCTCGGGTTGACTGGCCAAGGTCATCAGCCGGGCCAGATCCTGGGTGTCCTTGGGAAACACCACGGCCTGGGGCAGCCACTGGTACACACTGTTGTCTGTCGCTACCACCAGACGGCTGGCATAGGCGGTCTCGATATCACCGACAAACCCGGCGCGCTCCAGCGCCGCCACAAAGGCCTGATACTGAGGCTTGATTCCATCCTGAAGAGAAAGTCTTGGGATCATGACTGCATACTTCCCGCAATAAGGCGACCGTCCGCGGCCCCTGCACGCTATAAAGGGCGGATATTGTATAGCAGGGCCACGGCACGGGCCAAAGCAAAAGTGCGGATGGAGTCAAACGCAGCAAACGATTGCGCTAAGGGGCCGCCTGTGGCGCAAAGCGCGCCAGCAACAGTTGCCAATAGCCCAGGTTGATCCAGCGCTCCGCCTGACAGCCCACCTCGTTGAAATGAGCCACCTTGCGAAACCCCAGCTTCTCATGCAGGCGAATGCTGGCGGCGTTGGGTAGCGGAATGGCGGCCAGCGCCTGATGAAATTGCTGTTCCCGCAACTGACCGATCAAGGCCCGATAGAGTTGGCTGCCCAGATTCTGCCCCCGCACCGACGCATCCAGATAGACGCAGGTCTCCACCGTATAGCGAAAGGCCGGTTGCTCACGCCAGGGCATGGCACAGGCATAGCCCAGGGGCTTGTCCAGCTCGCAGTACACCAGCCATGGCAGGCGCGGTGTCCAGGCGGCGATATGCTCCGCCATGCGATCCGGCTCCAAGGGGTCCCGTTCCCAGCCACCCCCGCTCTGAGACTGATAGGCATCATAGATCTGGCTCAACTGCTCGGCATCCTCGGGTTTGACGGCACGGATCATGGCGGCTCCTGACGGGGATCTGGACTCGTTATGAGTATGGAGCGCCGCCGCGCCCCTGCCTCGACCGGCACAGGAAAGGCCATCAAGGCGTGAGTCAGATCACATCAGACGCAGGATCCACAGAGAAAGCGTGATCCGCTAAACCGATTTAGCTATCTTTAACAAAACTGCACAGTGAGGAAACAACATGCAAAACACCATCTGGGTGCTGGGGGATGCGGTGATCGATCTCGTGCCCGACAGCGATGGCCGTTATATCAAATGCCCCGGCGGTGCGCCGGCCAACGTGGCCGTCGGTGCCAGCCGACTGGGGGGCCGCAGCCGCTTCATCGGCCGGGTGGGCCAGGATCCCTTCGGCCGTTACCTGCGTGGGGTACTGCAAGGCGAAGGCGTCGACACCACCCAGCTGTTCGCCGATCCCGACCATCACACCTCCACCGTGCTGGTGGATCTGGACGATTGTGGCGAGCGCAGCTTTACCTTCCTGGTCAATCCCAGTGCCGATCAGTTCCTCACCACCGACGAATTACCCGAGTTTGCCGCCGGTGACTGGCTGCACTGCTGCTCCCTGGCCCTGGCCCGGGAGCCGGTGCGCGGCACCACCTTTGCCGCCATGGCCGCCGTGCACGCCGCCGGTGGTCGCGTGAGCTTCGATCCCAATATCCGTGAAGACGTCTGGGCCGATCCAGCCGAGCTCCGGCCTTGCCTGGAACAGGCGCTGGCCCTGGCCCAGGTGGTCAAGCTCTCCCAAGAGGAGCTGCACTATCTGTGCGGCCCGGTAGCGCTGGAGGCCGGCGCGCGCCAGCTGGTGGCGCGCTTCGGGCTGGAGCTGCTGGTGATCACCCTGGGTGGCGACGGCCTGCTGGCCTGTCATCAGGGACAGCTTCACCGGCTGGCGACCCAGCCCATCCAGCCGGTAGACACCACGGGGGCCGGCGACGCCTTCGTTGCCGGTCTGCTGGCGGGGCTGGCCCAGGCGGGCGAGCTGCCTGACTGGTCGCGCCTCGAACCCATACTGCAGCATGCCCAGCGCTGCGGCGCCCTGGCCTGCAGCGCCAAGGGGGCCATGACGGCCCTGCCGACGGCGGCCCAGCTGGCTGCCGGCTAACCCTTTCCTAGGTGTGTCCTACTCCTTGCCGGGCCTCGCGCCCGGCTTTTTTTGTTTAGCCGGCAAAACAGCTTAGCTGACACGAATCAGCTAGCCACTTGAAACCATTTTCCCGCCGTATCGCCGCAATTTTGCACGAGGGATCACAATTGCTAAAACCAGTTAGCAACTTCATTTGATAATCCCGCATCCAGCCCCTAACCTCCAAACTGCAAAACCGGTTTAGCAAAACAAAAGTAACAAGGCTAACTGACCCTGAAGGAACAACATCATGTTTAGACCCAGTACCCTCGCTGCCGCCATCGCCCTGGCCACCCTGAGCGCCCCGACCCTGGCAGCCAGTACCGCCGACCTGGAAACCCGCCTGGCGGCCCTGGAGCAACGCCTGGCCGAGACGGAAGCTCGTGCCGCCGCAGCAGAAGCCCAGGCCGCCGCCGCCACCAGTCAAGCCCAGACTGCCGCCGACCAGACTCAGGCCACCGCCGCCAAGACCGACGAGCTGAGCAAGAAGACCGAGCTGCTCAGCGGCCTGGAGTTCCACGGCTACGCCCGCTCCGGCCTGCTCATCAACGACCAGGCCAGTGGCAGCAAGGGCGGCCCCTACCTGACCCCGGCCGGCAGCGTGGGCGGTGCCGTCGGCCGTCTGGGTAATGAAGACGACACCTACATGGAGCTGAATCTGGAGCATAAGAGCCACCTGGATAACGGCACCAGCACCCGCTACAAGATCATGCTGGCCGACAGTCAGGAGTCCAGCAATGACTGGACCGCCAGCACCTCCTCGCTGAACGTGCGTCAGGTGTTTGCCGAGCTGGGCAGCCTGCCCTCCTTTGCCGGCAGCCCCACCTTCAAGGATGCCACCCTGTGGGCGGGCAAGCGCTTTGACCGGGACAACTTCGACATCCACTTCCTCGACTCCGACATCGTTTTCCTGGCAGGGACCGGCGCCGGTATCTATGACGTGAAGTGGAACGACAGCGCCCGCAGTAACTTCTCCTTGTATGGTCGGGACTATGGCTCTGTGGATACCCTGGGCACCGTCAACGACGACATTGAAAGCTACACCCTCACCGCCAACAACTACTTCGGCAAGCTGCAGTGGATGCTGAACGGCCTGAAGGCCAAGGATAACGATGCCCGGGTGGCAGACGGCGCCAGCTCAGGGGTGCATACCATGCTGGCCTGGCACGGTGACAGCTTCTACGGTCTGTCCGACGGCTTCTTCAAGCTGGCGGCCCTGTACGGTCACGGCCTGGGCGCCGAGGTCAAGGGCATCGGCAGTGACGGAGCCCTCAACAAGGATGCCGACACCTTCCGTCTGGCCACCTATGGGGTCACCCAGTTCGCCGGCAACTGGCGCCTGGCACCGGCCATCCTGGCCCAATCCAGCACCGACCGCTATGTGAAGGGCGACGACTACAAGTGGGTCACCTTCAACGCCCGCCTGGCCCAGGAACTGACCGAGAACTTCGAGCTGGTGTACGAAGGCAGCTATCAGTACATGGATCTGGATCCCCAGGGCTACAACGACTACCAGGCAGCCAAGGGCAACTTCTATAAGCTGACCTTTGCCCCCACCTTCAAGGCCAGCACGGCGGCCGGCTTCTTCGAGCGCCCCGAGCTGCGCCTGTTCGCCACCTACATGGACTGGGACAAGGAACTGGACGGCTATGCTGACAGTGACACCCTGGGCAGCAACAACTTTGGTAGCGGTGGCCAGTGGAGCTTTGGCGTCCAGATGGAAACCTGGTTCTAACCCGGTCGGGGCGCCGCTATGACGGCGCCCCGTGAACCGTACAAGAAAACGGTACAAGAAGAAGGCAAACGAGGAACAAGATGAACTATCAAGCAACGGTCAATCAGATGCTGCCCCTGCTGGGTGGCAAAGACAACATCGCCAGCGCCGCCCACTGCGCCACCCGGCTGCGTCTGGTGCTGGTGGATGACAAGCAGGTGGACAAGCCTGCCATCGAGAAGCTGGACGGCGTCAAAGGCTGTTTCAGCAACGCCGGCCAGATCCAGATCATCTTCGGCACCGGGGTGGTCAACAAGGTCTATGCCGAATTCGCCGCCCTCACCGGTCTGGCGGAGGCCAGCAAGGAGCAGGTGACCCAGCTGGCCACCCAGAAGCTCAACGTGGCCCAGCGCATCGCCCGCACCCTGTCCAACATCTTCGTCCCCATCATACCGGCCATCGTCGCCTCCGGTCTGCTGATGGGTGCCCTGGGGATGGTCAAGACCTACGGCTGGGTGAGCGGCGACTCCGCCCTCTTCATCATGCTGGACATGTTCAGCTCCGCCGCCTTCATCATACTGCCCATCCTCATCGGCTTTACCGCCGCCCGGGAATTTGGCGGTAACCCCTATCTGGGGGCCACCCTGGGGGGCATACTCACCCACCCGGCCCTGACCAACGCCTGGGGCGTGGCCGGCGGCTTCAAGACCATGAGCTTCTTCGGCATCGACGTGGCCATGATCGGTTACCAGGGCACCGTCTTCCCGGTGCTGCTGGCAGTCTGGTTCATGAGCCACCTGGAGAAGCGCCTGCGCAAGGTGATCCCCAATGCCCTGGATCTGATCCTGACCCCCTTCCTCACCGTCTTCATCACAGGTTTCGTGGCCCTGCTGTTCATCGGCCCCGCCGGTCGCATGCTGGGTGATGGCATCTCCTTCGTGCTGAGTAACCTCATCGGCCATGCCGGCTGGCTGGCGGGTCTGGTGTTTGGCGGCACCTACTCCATGATCGTCATCACCGGCATCCACCACAGCTTCCACGCCATTGAGGCGGGCCTGCTGGGTAACCCGGACATCGGCGTCAACTTCCTGCTGCCCATCTGGTCCATGGCCAACGTGGCTCAGGGTGGTGCCTGTCTGGCGGTCTACTTCAAGAGCCGGGATGTGAAGATCAAGGCCATCGCCGTGCCCTCCGCCGCCTCCTGTCTGCTGGGGATCACCGAAGCGGCCATCTTTGGTATCAACCTGCGCTTCGTCAAACCCTTCCTGGCCGCCCTGCTCGGTGGTGCCGCCGGTGGCGCCTGGGTGGTGGCCAGCCATGTGGGCATGACCGCCGTGGGCTTGACCGGTATCCCGGGGATTGCCATCGTGCAGGCCAACTCGGTGCTGAATTACCTCATCGGCATGGTGATTGCGTTCGGCCTGGCGTTCGTTGTCTCCTACACCCTGCGTTACAAGACGGATAGCGAATGATGTCCGAACTGACATTACTGCATAAGCTCGCCCGGTCGCTGATGACCGGGCAACTCCGCGCCGCGGCCGACCCCCATCGGCCGCATTGGCATTTGGCGCCCCCGGTGGGCCTGCTCAACGATCCTGTGGGGTTCGTGGAGGCCGATGACGGCTACCACCTGTTCTACCAGTGGAACCCCCTGGCCTGCGCCCACGGTGCCAAGTTCTGGGGCCACTGGTCCTCGACGGATCTGGTGCACTGGCAGCACGAGCCGGTGGCTCTGCTGCCCAGCGAGGCCTACGAGCGCAACGGCTGCTATTCCGGCAGCGCCGTGCTGCACCAAGGCCGTGTCCACCTCATCTACACCGGCAACGTCAAGTACGACGACGGTAGCCGCACCGCCTATCAGTGCCTGGCCCGCCAGATCGACGACGGCACCTTCGAAAAGCTGGGCCCCGTCATCGACCTGCCTGACGGCTACACGGGCCACGTGCGGGACCCGAAAGTCTGGCGCCAGGGCGACCACTGGTACCTGGTACTGGGCGCTCAGGATGCCCAGCTCAAGGGCCAGGTGCTTTGCTATCGCGGTGACGACCTGCAGCACTGGCAACTGCTGGGTGAGCTGACCGGCTCTGGCCACAACGGCCTGGGCGAGTTCGGCTACATGTGGGAGTGCCCGGATCTGTTCGAGCTGGATGGCAGCGACGTGCTCATCTGCTGTCCCCAGGGGTTGAGCCCCCAAGGGGATCGCTACCAGAACCTGTTCCAGTCCGGCTACTTTGTCGGCCAGATGGACTACGCCAGCGGTCGCCTGACCCATGGCGAGTTTACCGAGCTGGATCTGGGCTTCGAGTTCTACGCGCCCCAGACCACCCTGACCCGGGATGGCCGCCGGCTGATCGTCGGCTGGATGGGACTGCCGGATGACAACGAGGCCAGCCAGCCCACCCGCGATTATGGCTGGCAGCATCAGATGACCTGCCCACGGGAGCTGCGTCTGGTGGCGGGGCGTCTGTATCAGCAGCCGGCCCGGGAGCTCACGGCCCTGCGCGGCCCCGGCACTCGCTGGCAAGGCCCCGCCGAGGCCGCCCCCCTGCTGGATGGCCGCAGTGCCGAGCTGTTTTTGCAGCCCCAGGGCCATTGGCAGCTGACCCTGGGTGAGTCCGCCTGGCTGGCCTATGTGAACCACACCCTGACCCTGTGCCGCCGCAACTGGCGCACCGGCGAATGGGAGAGCCGCCATTGGCACGGCGAGCTTATGGATCTGCGCCTGCTGCTGGACGCCTCCAGCATTGAACTCTTCATCAATGGCGGTGAGGTGGTAATGTCGTCGCGTTATTTCCCAGGGGAAGCGGTGCCGCTGGGCTGGACGGGCAGCGCAGAGCTACGGTTGGAGTACTGGCCGCTGTCGCCCTGCATGCTAGAATGGGCCACGCCCATGAGCTGAAGAAGCCAGTGAAAAATCAAAAACGTGTCACCATCAGTCGCATCGCCGAGCTGGCGGGGGTCTCCAAGGCCACCGCCAGCCTGGTGCTCAATGGCCGCAGCGATGAATACCGTGTCGCCGAAGAAACCCGCGAGCGGGTGCTGGCCATCGCCCGGGAGCAACACTACCAGCCCAGCATCCACGCCCGCGCCCTGAGCTCGGGCCGCAGCTACACCCTTGGCCTGGTGATCCCGGATCTGATGAACTTCGGTTTTGCCTACACGGCCCGGGAGCTGGAGACCCTCTGTCGCGAGGCGGGTCTACAGCTGCTCATCGCCTGTACCGACGACAACTCGGCCCAGGAGCAGATGGTGGTGGACGCCTTGATCCAGCGGCAGGTGGACGGCCTGCTGGTAGCTTCCAGTGCCTTAAGCGATCAGCTCTATCAGAAGATCAACCAGAGCCTGCCGGTGGTGCAGCTGGACCGGCACATTGGCGAGTCCACCCTGCCCATGGTCATCTCCGATGCCTGCCAGGCCACCGCCCAGGTGACCCAGATGCTTGCCCGCCACAGCCCGGACGAGATCTACTACTTCGGCGGACAACTCAAGCTCTCCCCCAGTCGGCACCGGCTGGCCGGTTATGAGCTGGGGCTCAAGCGCGCCGGCATCACGCCACCGGATCACTGGATCCAGCACAAGGATTTCCAGCCCCGCTCCGGCTACGACATGATGGCCGAGCTGTGCAACCAGTTGGGCCGCCCACCCAAGGCGCTGTTTACCGGCTCCTTCACCCTGCTCGAAGGGGTGCTGCGCTACCTGCAGCAACATCAGCTGATGGAAGCCAATATCTATCTGGGCAGCTTCGACGATCACGATCTGCTGGACTGTCTGCCCCTGCGCATCGACTCCATCGCCCAGGACTGCCCGGCACTGGCCTTCCATGCCTTCAGCCTGATCCAGCAGCTCATCGCCGAGCAGACTCCGGCACAGAATGCTCAGGTGCTGGCGCCGCGGATCCGCTGGCGCAATCCCGCCTCGATTCGTCTGCTCAACGAGGACCGCAGCTGATGAGCCGATATCGGTTGCTGCTCAGCCTGCTCTTGATACCCGTGCTGAGTTCGGCCAGTCAAGCCATGGCCCCCACGGCGCCACTGCCCCTGCCGGCCGACAGCCAGGCAGGGGTCGATCTGTGCGTCAAGCTGGTGGCCATCCGCCTGGGCCGACTGATGGATTTGCATGTGACCCAGCGCCAGGCCCTGCCGGGCGACCGGTTATTGGTGGAAGGCGAAGCCAGACAGAGCCAGCCGCCGGTGGGCTTTGCCTGTGTGATGGAAAGAGAAGAGAAACCAGCGGAGGCGACGCACGTCACCCCCGACTGGCAGCTGGCCAAGCTGGAACTCTACCAGCTGCAAGGGCCGAAGGAACTCAGTACGCCGGATTAACGGCTCGGCTCGCCCAAGGCGTTGATCAGGGGTTGCAGTTGCTCCCGCAGTGTCATGCCAAAGGGGGTGAGATAACCACCGTCGGCGGCGGTCAATATCCCTTTTTGATGCAGGCGATCGGCGGCCTGACGCAGGGCGGGATCGCACTCGTGATGCAACTTGATGCCCTGTTGCAGGTTATCCGGCTCAAAGCAGGACAACAGCTTGAGGTCGTCGACGAAATTGGCACTGATGAGGGGGTTGGCTTGCATGGGCTACTCCTAAAAGACCAGTCAGTTCCCCACCACGCTAGCATGGCCGATGCTGACCAACTGCGCCGCGCATCAAACTTAGCAAGCCCATTCTCCGCCAACCCGCGAGCATCTGGCCAATATGTCTATCCGGCCACAAAAAAAGCGCACCATGTGGCGCGCTTATTCAAGAGTGACGGGCGACATCAGGCCCGGCGTTGCCGCCACCACAAGCCCAGCATGCCCAAGCCCAACAACCAGCCATAAGCCGGTTCCGGCACGGCCGAGGCGATACCGGTTACCGAGCCGGTAAAGCCGGCATCCCGAATGGCACCATACTGGGTCAGATTGTTCACGAATACGCCACCCCAAATTTCATTGCTGTTGGTCAGGTTGGCATAGGGCGCCAGTATGGTGCCACCAAACTGACTGGAGAGGGTCAGGGAGCTGGTATCGATAAAGTTCCAGATAGTATTGGTGGCCAGCTGCTGGGCACTACCGGCCAGGAAGTTGGCATACAGGCTCAGGCTGTCGCCGGTGACGTTGAAGATCAGGGTGCTGACATCGCTGGCCACATCAAACTGGAACTCGCCGTAGGAGGTCAACAGACTGCTGGCACTGCCGGTGAGATCGATGACCGCCACCCCATCACTGCCGGCGGTGGCGGTGAAGGTCACCTTGTTGCCACTGACACTGGTGCTGCCGGTGGCACTCAGGGTGGACAGCTGTTGAGACAGGTCAACGAGCTGGCTCTGGTAGTCGCTGGTGCTGGTGCCCTGGGCGGCCTGCACTTCGGCACTTAACAGGCTGCTCTGGCTCAGATCGCTGATGAGAGGCTGATTGAGGTTGCCCCCGGCGACGCTGCCCGCCACATAGGTGGTGCCGCTGCCGTTGTAACTGGTGTTGCTGCTGCTCCCCAGGATGGCCGAGCTGCCATTATTGATGGTACTGTTGCTGATGGCACCGCCAACCACGGCACCACCGTTTTGCACCGACACACCGCTGGCGCTGCCCTGTACCGTCAGACCGGCATAACTGGAGCTGCCGAGGGTCTGGCCCCAGGCGGCATAGGTTCCGCCACTGGCGCTGCCCCCCACATAGGCGCGGCCCGCCACCTCCTGATAGGAGGTGGTATTGCCAAACACCATGAGGTTGAATTGCTCCAGCAACTGCTGGCTGGAGAGGGCACTGCTGGCCCAGACCGGCAGGGCGGTGACACTGAATAAGCACAGACCCGCCAGACGAGTCGCCTGACGAGACAGCCGCTTGTAGGGGATCGGCATGCGTTCTTCCTTGTGATGAGTCTAATTATGCTGTTCCGACCGGCGTCACCCAGTCGAAGTTAGAGTCTTTGCGTAATATCATAGCGCTAAGTTAACTTTTGCATACCTTTTTTAACCCAATCACATTTTTTGCCCCTGTCCCCGCCTCCCAGGCCAACCCTATTGCAGAAAATTGAACGATGGCGGCCTATCGGCCCTCGCGTTCCAGGCCATAGATACTGCGGGGTTGGCCACTGGGATCATAGCCATCTGCCAGGCGGCGCCAGCCGAACTGCTCATAGAAACCATCATGGTCCGTGGTCAGGTACAAGCTTGCATACGGCGAGGCCGCCAGCCACTGCCCGGCATGTTCCAACAGCCGTCCACTCAGACGCTGCCCTCTGTGTGCTGGTGCCACATACAAGCAGCACAACCAGGGCCAGAGATCGTGCCGGCTGATGAAGTCATTCACGATGAAGCCGTAACAGCCGGCGATCTCGTCTTCGTCCATCAACAGGAAGAATTGCGGCAAGCCAGTTCCACTGGCCGCCGAGTGCTGCACCACATCGCAATAAAAGGGGTAATTACCATCATCCCCCCACTTGTGGTGCAGGTAACGCGCCGCCTCATCCAAACCGGCGGGATACTGATGCACATTGATGATCTGGTACATGACTCGCTCCTGATGTGGCTCAATCGTGCGATGCCAGTTGAAGCCAATAGTAATCACCATGTTCTCCCCTACCCCGCCCCTGGCAGGTAAAGCCCATGGCGCGATAAAACAGCAGGGCCCGTTGATTTCTGGTCAGGCACTTAAGGTGCATGGTGTGATAGGTTTGCCGGGCCGCCAGTAACAGCCGTCGGCCTATGCCTTGATGCAGCCGGTCGGGGGCTACATACAGATGATGAATAAACTGATCCGGCTCGTAGATGCCGATAAACCCCACCACCCGGTTTTTCTCCAGGGCCACCAGTACCCGCTCGCCCTGGGTATCTCGCTCAAAATCACCCAGGGCATACTCCCGGGTATCCAACCAGGGGAACGCGGCGCGGCGCGAGGCCAGGTAGAGGGCCTGCAGCGCAGGGAGCTGTTCAGACTGTCGCTCTGTGATCTCCATATCGCTCCTGGATTGGCAAAAGAGGAAACCTCACTGCGGGCAAGCCAGCCCTTTTCGTGCGATGGCGCTTGGGGCATGGTAGAGATCGTTGGCCAATGCTGGCCGCCCTCACCGTAAGGAGTTCTGATGACCCGGCAGTTAAACAAGGATACTCAGGTCTGCATGTCGCTGGCCGCCCGCCCCAGCAACTACGGCACTCGCTTTCACAACTACCTCTACGATGCCCTGGATCTGGACTATCTGTATAAGGCCTTCACCACCCAGGACATCACAGGCGCCATCACTGGGGTCCGCGCCCTGGGTATTCGCGGCTGCGCCATCTCCATGCCGTTCAAAGAAGCCGTCATCCCGCTGGTGGACGAACTGGATGAGTCAGCCAGGCTCATCCATTCGGTCAATACCATAGTCAATAGCAACGGCCATCTCAAAGCCTACAACACCGATTATCTGGCCATCGCCCAGTTGCTACGGGAGCGCGGGATCCCCAACAGCCTGCCGTTTGCCCTCAAGGGCAGCGGGGGCATGGCCAAGGCCGTGGCCTGTGCCCTGCAACAGGCCGGCTTTACCCAGGGCCATATCATCTCCCGCAATGCCGCCACCGGCCAGGCACTGGCGGATCTCTACGGCTATCACTACCAGGCCGATATGACAGGCATAGCGGCCGAACTGCTGATCAACGCCACCCCGGTGGGGATGCAGGACGGTGCCGAGGCTGATGCCCTGGCTTTCAGCCAGGAGCAGATTGCCCAGGCCCAGGTGATCTTCGAGGTGGTGGCCCTGCCGGCCCAGACCCCGTTGCTCAAAGAAGCCCGCGCCCAGGGCAAGGCGGTGGTGACCGGCGCCGAGGTGTTTGCCCTTCAGGCGGTGGAGCAATTTGTGCTGTACACCGGGGTACGCCCCAGCCATGAGCTGTTTTTGGAAGCCGTTGCCTATTCAAGGGGATGATGGCCTCAACAGGGCTCGTCGTCATGCCCCAGCCCGGGTACGGCGATTGGCAGATGCGCCGGTGACGCCACCGGCGGAGGGGGTTGTCAGCCTTTGGGATAAAACAGACCCGCTCACCGGCGGGTCTGTATGTACCTAGGGCAGACGCCTCACTCGGCGCGGTCCTCCCGACACACTTGCCTGTCGTAACTGATGGGCCCCTGATAGTAACCCGCCTGGCGCAACCAGGGCTCGGGATAGTCAATCTTCTGCATGGTCACCGTCGGGTTAGTCAGACATCCATCGTTATATTTGACGATCAATTGGTTTGCCAACGACCACCAGGCCTTGCGCACAGCGTCGGCATGCTCGCAGCAAAAGCCGGTGAGCTGCTCCGGTGTGGGATTGCCCTCATCTTGGTTAAATTCTGCGATCTTCCCATAAGCCACAGCCTCAAGCTTGGCCTGCACGGCCTGCAGATCCGGCATCATGTAGCCGTACTTGAGGGTGGCGAAGTTGGCAACGAAGTTGAACGCCCACCAGGCACTCTCCATGTCGAAGTCGAGCAGGTTCATCCGCTGCACACAGTCGGGCAGTTTGGTGACGCCACAATAAAAGGGCAGCAGACAGTTGGCCGCCGGACGATCCAGCCCAACCCAGGCAATGCCACTCAGCGCCTCGGGCAGACCAGCGCGGGCCTGATTGATCCACATCATGCCACATCGGTAAATGGAGAGCGGCCGCTCCCACGCGCCTTTGGGGGCATAGACGTTTATCTCAAAGGCATTGCCCTGATCCGGATTGTTCTCATAGCGTGTCGGATTACTCCAGGGGCCCGCCCCCGCGCCTCGGGTCAGATCGAACTCGGTGCCCTCGTAGTGATCGCGGTAGATGGCCGCGACATCGGCCACCGCCAGCTTGCGATCGGGCACAAGCGTAAACGGATAAGCCCGGGTGTAACCGTTCTCGACCCAGGCGGGTAAGTTGGCGGAGGGTTTTGCCTTGGTCAGCGCGCGCCAGACCCGGCGCAGCGAATAATAGGGATGGCTGTACTCGCCGAAACTCACCGTGGGCAACCAGTCCAACAAGGGACTGATGGCGGGATCCCACCACCCCAGCGCCTCACAGACCTCATGCAGGTTCTCCGAATACATGAAGTCATCCGAGTCAGTGAGCACCTCCCGGATGCGGAACTGGTTGGCCGCAACAAAATAGCCGTTGTCCGGTACCCGCTGAGCCACCCAGAGCCCGTCGGTCCCATCCATGTCATAGCCGCACATCTCCATGACCCAGGCTTCGTCGGTATCGCCGATCAGCAGGGTCTCGCCGGTGCCGTAGTAACCGTAGTCGGCGATGAGCTGGCCCATCAGTTGAATCGCCTGGCGCGCATTGCTGCAACGCTCCAGGGCCACCCGGGACAATTCGGCAGAGTAAAACAGCCGCATGCCCGGCTCCGGCGTGGGATGCACCTTGGCGCCACAGGTACACTCGCCAATCATCAGCCGCTTTTCATTCATCACCCCGTAGCTGGAATCAAAATAGGCGTAGGTGGATGCCACCTGGGGAATGCTGCCAAGCGGAATGCTGTCGTACAGATCCCGCGCGGCCTTCTCTTCCTCGGTGAGCTGATAGCCGGGGCCACGGGATCCACCTATGTAGCGGTAGAGTTCGCTGGCGTTGTAGAGCCGCCCGCTGACAGGGTCTGTCATGGGGCCCAGGGCGGCATTATCGTAGTAAACCGGTCGAGTATCCCGGGCGGGAGCATGACCCGAGGTAGCGGGCACCTGGATTAGGCGCTCATCGGAAACATCGTCGTCCGAGTGGGCTATGATGACCGACCCATCCAGGGTGGCATGCTTGCCGACTGCCATGGTTGTGCACATGGTGTTCTCCTTGCCTGAGTTATTGGTAAGCGGGCAGTACCGCCGCCACCGCCGTCCGAAAAGCCGCAATCAATTCCGGGATGAAGTTGCCCTCCGCCGTGGCGGTGAGCCAGGGGCACATGGTGGTGGAGGAAAGAAAATGCATGGTCGGCAACTCGGCGGCCGGCACCTCGACCCCCAGCCGCCGCATGTAGGTTGCGACGAAATCATCGCCGTACTCGTCCGGCGTAAAATCCGACGTGGTGATGATGAGATTGGGGATATCCATCTTGTCGGCTGAGGTCTGCGAGGGACGCACGCTAAGCCTGAGGAACACATCCTGCATGAATTGGTTGGCCAGATCGGCACTCGGGTTGAGCCGGCCCTGGCATTTAAAATTCAGGCCATAGGTGATGATGATCTGATCTGAACCCAGCTCCTTGAGCAAGGCCATGGCCTCGGCATCCTGGATAAGCGCATTGTTTTGCACCGGCACGATCCGCGTCTTGATGAAATCCATCTGTGCCGCTATCTGTTCCGGCGACAGACCGGCTCTTTCTGCCGGGATCTGCTGCACCGGGACGACAACAAAGTCATCCCATGCCTCGGCCATGGTGATGATGGCGGAATAGAAGCGCTTACTGTTAAACAGGGCTTGCCCCAAAATCTTGCCGTAACCGCTGCGATCCGGGCGAATGATCCTGTGGCTCAGGTAGACGGCAGTCGGCGCGGCACCAGGCTTGGATCCCTCGACACCATAGACCCCCATGTTGGCGTCCAGCCCATCGCTGTGATAGACCTCCGGCGCCAGGAAGGCCACCAGATTGCGCATGGCCCCGTTGCGGTAACAAAGCCCCCCGGCCGGATAGGGTATGTAGCCCGCCTTGTGGGGATCTATGGTGACCGAATCCGCCTGGGCAATGGCCTGGTACTGGGCGGTGACATACTCGCTCATCGCCAGCACAGGCGTTACCTGTTCGGCGACATCGCCGGCTGGCGTCGGCAAGCGCTCGACCGAGCCCCTGAGCAGGCTGGCAAAGTAACCCCCCCAGGCGCCATCCACATGGATCACAAACTCCAGGCCCCGTTGCCGGAATTGCTCCCGCAATTGGATGACCTCCGCCAATGGGTCGACCGCACTCTCCTCGGTGGATCCCAGCACCACCACCACCATCAAGACAGGCTGCTTTTGTTGCAGGCAGGCTTCGAGCTCGGCTTCCAGACTGGCCCCCCTGCCAGAGCGAACCGTCATTCGGGCCATCTCATCCACTGGGATGTTGACGAACTGGCTCTTGCCGATGCCCAGAATGGCGGCGTTCTTCGGCCAGGAGTAGTGCTTGGTAGCCGGCCCCATGACCACGGGCACCGCCGTACCTTCCGTCAGGCGCAATACCCGTTCCTGGATCCCCGTGCTTTGCAGCAAGTAGGGATCCAACAGCTGGGTCAATTGGGACGAGGTGATGCCACAAGCCGAGGCTATCTGCTCCGGCAGGCTGAGGACCTCATCCTGGTGCAGGTTGAACAGGGTCCAGGCGTCTTGCTCAACCAGTATTCCGACACTGCCATCACATAACGTGACCCGTATGTCCTGAGCGTGGGGTTGCAGCAGCGGCTCCGCCTGCAGGGCCATCTTGAGCGAGAGGGGGTAATACTTGAGATTCCTGGCCGCCCACATGGCCTCCAGGTTGGCGACCGAACCATCGCAGGTAATATGGCCCCAGGGGGGGACAGGATTCTGCTCGTCGGTATCGAAGCCGAGCATGCGACACAGATCCTGACCCACCTCATGTTCCAGCTGTGCCGTGACCGGCGAGGCCTCCAGCGCCACATTATTCTGGTTGTAGAGCATGGCGGCAAAATAGCCCAGCAGCCCCGGCATGGTCAGATCCCAATTCATATGGGCCTGATAACGGTAGCTGAAAAAGGGCACAGAGCTGCCAAGTGCGGCCAGTAACTTATTGAACTCACACTCCATTCTGTCGACAGCCAGATCATAATCCTGATCTTTGCGCGCAGCCGTCACATAGGCGGGATCATCGAACAGCGTCTCCCGCACAGCGCAGTTCGCCTCGATGGCTGACTGAATGAGCCGGGTGAACAAGGCTTTGTTCTCGGCCTTAGGCCCCAAGAACCAGGCGGCCAGCGAGTTGGTGCCCGCGCCACTCAGCGTCAGTCGCGCCTCCGGCGACTGGCGGGTCAAGAAGGCCTTCATCTGGTCGGTAAACAGGGTGTGGCGCCGCAGGTGCCTTGTCATCTTTCGTTCTCCTCGCATATTGGTGAATCAATGAGCTAAACGGCATTGGCATATACCATCTGAGTTAGGACCAACAGCGTGTAGGAACGAGTCCGGGCAGATGTGGACACAAAAGGATCCATATGCGACAGGTAGCATAGTCCTAGAAGACCTAAATAATGGGATGTGGGTAGGCTTTCGGTGACTGAGTGTAGATATGACAGTGGCAAGAAGAGCCGCCGATCTGGCAAAGGATCGGCAACAAAAAGGCCCGCAAAAGCGGGCCTTGTCTGATTGGGGTGCCGATTAGAGGTTGATCACCTCGAACTGCACGTCTGGGTTGACGTCGGCATCGTAGTCCACGCCGTCCCAACCAAAACCGAACAGCTTCAAGAACTCGTCCTTGTAGCCCTGGTAGTCGGTGAGCTGGTACAGGTTGCCGTCGTTGATCTGCGGCCACAGATCACGGCAGGCCTGCTGCACTTCGTCCTTGAGCTCCCAGTCGTCCATGCGGATGCGGCCCTGCTCGTCGGTGGGGGTCGCCGCGCCGCTGTAGAGCCGGGTGGCGAACAGCCGCTGGATCTGCTCCAGGCACCCTTCGTGCAGGCCCATCTGCTTCATGATCTTGAAGGACATGGAGATATACAGCGGCATGACCGGGATGGCGGCGGAGGCCTGGGTCACCACGGACTTGAGCACCGCCACATAGGCTTCCCCGCCCTTGGCGGCCAGCTGGCTGCCGATGGCGCGGGCGGCGCGGTCCAGATCTTCCTTGGCGCGCCCCAGGGTGCCGTGCCAGTAGATGGGCCAGGTCAGATCCGTGCCTATGTAGCTGTAGGCCACGGTCTTGGCGCCATCAGCCAGCACGCCGGCGTCGGCCAGGGCCTGCATCCACAGCTCCCAGTCTTCACCGCCCATCACCTTGATGGTGTTGGCGATCTCTTCCTCGTTGGCCGGCTCCACCTCGGCTTCGATGATGACGTCCTTGTTGGTGTCGATGGCGGTGGTCTTGTACACCTCGCCGATGGGCTTCAGGGCACTGCGCACCAGCTCACCGGTATCCGGCAGCTTGCGCACCGGGGAAGCCAGGGAGTAGACCACCAGATCGATTTGGCCCAGGTCCTGCTTGATCAGCTCAATGACCTGCTCGCGGCAGGCGTTGGAGAAGGCATCGCCGTTGATGCTCTTGGCATACAGACCGGCTTCCTTGGCCGCCTTGTCGAAGGCAGCGGCATTGTACCAGCCGGCGCTGCCGGGCTTCTTCTCGCTGCCGGGCTTTTCGAAGAAGACACCGAGGGTGGCGGCACCTGAGCCGAAGGCGGCCTCGATGCGGGAGGAGAGGCCGTAACCCGTGGAGGCACCGATCACCAGCACCTTCTTGGGACCGTTCGCCAGGGGGCCCTTGCTCTTGACGTAGGCGATCTGTTGACGGACGTTGGCCTCGCAGCCGGCCGGGTGAGTGGTGGTGCAGATAAAGCCACGTACCTTGGGGGTAATGATCATGGTCGCTTCTCTAATTGAAATGGGTAAACGCGCGGGATCATACACGATTTGCCGGCCAAGGGTTGTCGGATCAGTCCGCAGTTTTACCTGCCTGCAGGGGACCCAGGCTCTGCAGGCAGAGGCGACGATAAGAGTCAGGCCCCATGCTAGCCAAGCTGGTGCGGATCTGCTGGCGCACCCCCTCGGGCAATGCGGTAGACAGAGCCAGGTAGAAGGGGATGCTGGCCGGGTCGCGATAGCGCACCACAAAGCGTTCGCGAGGCAGGTTTTCCTGGCGCAGGGCACTTTCGAAGATCAGATCCGGCGCCAGCAACAGATCCAAACGATCCGATTCAAGCAGCCTCAGCCCCTGACGAATGCTACGCACCGACCGAGTCTCACTGGACATAGTGGCCAGCTGGCGGCAGAGCTTCCAGCACACCGAGCGCGCCTGCCCGACTCTAAGCCCGGTCACAAACTGCAGATCGACCTCCTGCATGCCATGGGCAGCCACCAAGTAATCCTGCATGGTCAGCACGGGACCCAGGTAGTCGTAGCCGGGCTGCTGGGGTACCCCTCCTTCCGGGCTGGGAACCAGCATCATTTGGGCCTCACCCCGATCAAACCGTGCCAGTAGGCGATTGATGGGATACGGCCGCAAGTCGAAATACAACCCTTTGCCAGCCAACTGCTGATAGAAGGCGGGATCGCAGCCCTCTGGCGTCCCGTTGACCGTGAAATAAAACGGTGCCTCGTCCAGCACTGGCACCTCAATGGACGGCACTATCGGAGGCGTACCGCCAACCAGCGAGCTCACCCCCCAGAGCAGACTGTAAAATGGAGACTTACTAATGGCCATTGCCGCCACCGTCTGTAAAATATGACAGCTTGAGTGTAATCCGTAGCCACCGACCATGCCCGCCGTCATGACCACCCTGAGCCTGCGCCCCTATCAGCATGCCGCCGTCCAGGCGGTGCTGACCCATTTTCGCCGTCATCCCGAGCCCGCCCTGGTGGTGCTGCCCACCGGGGCCGGCAAGAGTCTGGTGATCGCCGAGCTGGCGCGCCTGGCCCGGGGCCGGGTGCTGGTGCTGGCCCACGTCAAGGAGCTGGTGGCGCAGAACCATGCCAAGTTCGCCGCCCTGGGGCAGCAGGGGGCGCGCTTTGCCGCCGGGCTGGGGCTCAAGCAGACCGGGGAGCAGGTGATCTTCGGCTCGGTGCAGTCGGTGGCCCGCAACCTGGCGCGCTTCGACTTTGCCATCTCCTTGCTCATCATCGACGAATGCCACCGCATCGGCCCCGACGAGGAGAGCCAGTACCGCCAGGTCATCAGTCACCTGAGGGGGATCAACCCGGCCCTCAAGGTGCTGGGGCTTACCGCCACCCCCTATCGGCTGGGGGAAGGCTTCATCTACAACCTGCACCACAGGGGCATGGTGCAGAGCCGCGAACCGCGGCTGTTCCACACCTGTGTCTACGAGCTGCCCCTGCGCCAGCTCATTCGCCAGGGCTACCTGACGCCGCCGCGGCTAATCGATGCCCCCCTGGTGCACTACGACTTCAGCCGCCTGCCCCCCCGGCAAAACGGCCTGTTTGACGAGGCAGCCCTCAATGCCGAGCTCAAACGCCAGGCCAGGGTGACCCCGGCCATCGTCCGCCAGGTGCAGGAGTATGCCCAGGAGCGCCAGGGGGTGCTGATCTTCGCCGCCACCGTGCGCCACGCCCAGGAGGTGGCCGGCCTGCTGCCCGCCGAGCAGACGGCCCTCATCACAGGCGACACCCCCCAGGCGGAGCGGGATGCGCGGCTGGCGGATTTTCTCGCCCGCCGACTCAAATTTGTGGTGAACGTGGCGGTGCTCACCACCGGCTTCGATGCCCCCCATGTGGATCTCATCGCCATCTTGCGTCCCACCGACTCGCTGGCCCTCTACCAGCAGATGGTGGGCCGCGGCCTACGGCTGTTCCCGGGCAAGGACGAGTGCCTCATCGTCGATTACGCCGGCAACCGGCACGATCTCTACGCCCCCGAACCCGCCGACCCCAGGCCCGCCGCCGATACGGTGCCGGTGCAGGTGCTCTGTCCGGCCTGCGGCTTTGCCAACCAGTTTTGGGGCCGACTGGACGCCCAGGGCCAGCTGTTGGAGCACTTTGGCCGGCGCTGCCAGGGATTTTTTGAAGAAGAGGATGGACAACGGGAATTTTGCGATTATCGTTTCCGCGCCAAGTCCTGCCCGCATTGCGGTGAGGCCAACGACATAGCCGCGCGCATCTGCCACGGCTGTCAGGCCACCCTGGCGGATCCGGATGACAAGCTCAAGGCCGCCCTCGCCCTCAAGGATGCCAAGGTGATCCGCTGCGCCGGCCTCAGCCTGGCACGGGTCAGCGTCAAGGGACAGCCCAGGTTGCGGGTGACCTACCACGACGAGGATGGCGCCAGCTTGAGCGAGTCGTTCGATATCGGCTCGCCCGCCGGCCTGGCCCGGCTGCAACAGCAGTTGGTGCAGCGCCACTGGCACCTGCCGGGACTGGTGGCACCGACCCTGTCGGTGGAGGCCCTGCTGGCCCAACCCGCTTGCCTGCGCCATCCGGATTTTGTGGTGGCCCGCAAGCAGGGGCCCGTGTGGCGGATCGTGGACAAGATTTTTGATTATCAGGGCCGTATTCGTCTGGCCAATGCCCTGTGAGAAGGCCGCATTCAAGGTAAATGTCATGCTGAAAAAAGTACTGCTGGGCCTGTGTGCCCTCCCCCTGCTGGCCCAGGCCTCCATCCAGGCGCCCACGGGTGCCCGCGTCGCCCTGGCCTACAACGAACCCGGCCAGGCCGGCAGCCAGGGAGTTCATGCCGATGCCTTCATGATCCCCGCCTCAACCCAGAAGGTGCTCACCGCCTTGGCGGCCTCCTTGTATCTGGGCAAGGAGTGGCGCTTCAAGACCCGGCTGCTGGCCCCCACCGGCGCCCTAGCCCAGGCCAAGCAGACCGGTGTGCTGCAAGGAGATCTGGTGCTGGAGTTCAACGGTGCGCCGGATCTAACCCGCCAAGCCCTGGTCAACCTGCTGGCCTACCTCAAGCAGCAGGGCATCAGCCAGATCCAGGGGGATCTGCTACTGGATACCGGCAACTACGCCGGCTACGACCGAGGCAACGGCTGGTCCTGGAACGATCTCTCCATCTGCTTCACCGCCCCGGCGTCGGCGGTGATCGTGGATCGCAACTGTGTCTACGCTCAGCTCGAAGCCAACCAGATAGGCGAGACAGCCCAGCCCAAGGTGCCCGCCGGCCAGCCCATACAGGTGACCAGTGATGCCAAGGTGGTGGCCCTCAAGGAGTATTACGCCGGCTGCGAGTTGCGGGTGGACATGAATACCGGCAACAACTACCACCTCACCGGCTGCATCCCGCCCCAGCAGCAGGGCAAGCCCTGGCCCCTGTCGTTTGCCATTCAGGACCCCACCGCCTGGGGCGAATCCCTGTCGGCCTGGGCCCTGGCCCGGGCGGGCCTCAGCCTCACCGGTCAGGTTAAGGCGGTGCGCCATGCGCCGGCCAACCTGGAGGAGATTGCCCACCTGCCCTCGGCGCCCCTGTATAAGCTGATGGACCGGATGCTGAAGAAATCCGACAACCTGTATGCCGATGCCATCGCCCGCGCCCTGGGTCACCTCTATCTGAACCGGCCGGCCAGCTATGCCACCGGCGCCGAAGCTGTGCGCCTCATCCTCAAGAACAAGGCCGGCATCGATCTGGGCTCCGCCCTGCTGGCCGACGGCTCCGGCCTGTCGGCCCATAACCTGATCACCGCCAACCAGATGCTGCAGGTGCTCGATTACATGGCACTGCACGATGACGAGCTGGGCATCATAGGTCTGCTGCCGGTGGCCGGCATGAGCGGCACCCTGGGCTCCCGGGGCAGCGTGCAGCGGGCGCCGCTGCTCAAGAACGTCACCGCCAAGACGGGCACCCTGCAGAACGTCTCCAACCTGGCAGGCTTTCTCACCACCGCCAGCGGCAAGCGCAAGGCCTTCGTGCTGATGGTCAACGGTCTCACCTTCCCGCCCAAGGTGCGCCAGGCCCTGAAGGCTCACCGCATCAGCTCGCCTCACTACCCGTTCGAGCGTGCCGTGCTGGAGCAGATCTACAAGGAACAACCGGTGCAGATCACCGACTAGCAGCAGCTACCGCCAGCCGCTCAACGGGCGATTTACATAAAAAACCACACCAAGTAGAAAGTGTGGTTTTTTATTTCGCAGCTTAAACAGAAATCAGAATCTAAAACTAAGATCTTCCATGAAACCGCTAGCTAGCGACGAAGAAAAAGCCCGCGTCAGCCGTTGTGTTACGCACCAAGAAGGGGAAGAATAGGGGGCCTTGGCCGGCCCCCGCCGGCCCGCGGTATTGCAGAAGGCGCCCCCACAGATGTATTCAATTGAGAAATCCCACAAGCTGGACAATGTCTGTTACGACATTCGCGGCCCGGTGCACAAGGAAGCCCGCCGCCTGGAAGACGAAGGTCATCGCATCCTCAAGCTCAACATCGGCAACCTGGCCTCCTTCGGCTTTGATGCGCCCGAAGAGGTGATCAAGGACGTCATCGTCAACATGTCCCAGGGCCAGGGCTATTGCGACTCCAAGGGGCTGTTCGCCCCTCGCAAGGCCATCGCCCACTACTACCAGCAAAAAGGGTTACGCAACGCCGATGTCAACGACATCTACATCGGCAATGGGGCCTCCGAACTCATCGTCATGGCCATGCAGGCCCTGCTGAACAACGGTGACGAGATGCTGGTGCCGGCGCCCGATTATCCGCTGTGGACCGCCGCCGTCTCCCTGTCCGGCGGCAACCCGGTGCATTACATCTGTGACGAGCAGGCCGACTGGTACCCGGATCTGGATGACATGCGCAAGAAGATCACCCCGCGCACCCGGGGAATCGTGCTCATCAATCCCAACAACCCCACTGGCGCCGTCTACAGCAGCGAATTCCTGATGGAGGTGATCGAGCTGGCCCGTCAGCACAAGCTCATCATCTTCGCCGACGAGATTTACGACAAGATCCTCTACGACGACATCGCCCACCACAGCGTCTGCTCCCTGTGTGACGATGTGCTGGTGGTGACCTTCAACGGTCTGTCCAAGGCCTACCGCGCCTGCGGCTTCCGTCAGGGCTGGATGATGGTCAGCGGCCCCAAGCAGTTTGCCCGGGATTACATCGACGGCCTGGAGATCCTGGCCTCCATGCGTCTGTGCGCCAACGTGCCCATGCAGTTTGCCATCCAGACCGCATTGGGCGGCTACCAAAGCATCAGCGAGCTGATCCGGCCCGGTGGCCGGCTGCGCAAGCAGCGGGATCTGGCCTGGGAGCTGATCAACCAGATCCCCGGTGTCTCCTGCGTCAAACCCAAGGGCGCCTTGTACATGTTCCCGCGGCTGGATCCCAAGGTCTACCCCATCAAGGACGACCAGAAGATGGTGTTCGATCTGCTGCAGCAGGAGAAACTGCTGGTGGTGCAAGGCACCGGCTTCAACTGGCCGGCGCCGGATCACTTCCGCCTGGTGTTCCTGCCGCAAGAAGAGATCTTGGAGGACGCCATCGGCCGCCTGGGTCGCTTCCTCAAGAACTATCACCAATAGTCTTGCCGACAGAGGGGCCCAGCCGGGCCCCTTTCGTTTTGCCTTGCCGCAGCGGCCAATGCTATGGTGCGCCTCTGGCTGCGTGTTACCGCCCCGTTAGGAGAACCCATGAAACAGCTATTCCAAGCCGGCCTCATCCTGTTACCCCTGATGCTGCTCAGCGGCTGCGGCGAACCCTCGGAAGCCGATCTCAAGGCCGCCCTGGAGCACGACCTCAAGGAAGCCAATGCGGTCACCACCTCCGTCATGGGGGACAGTGGCAAGATTGAGATACTGTCGCTGAAGAAGCTGGGTTGTGCCGAAACGGGCGGGGCCTGGCAGTGCACCGTGGACATCCAAAGTCGCCTGCCCCTGATGGGCGACAAGCGGCAGACCCGCCAGATCAAGGTGGCCAAGGCCGACGACGGCTGGCAGCTGGTGGAGTAAGCCAGAACATGAGCAGTCATTTCTTCGCCCAACTGTCGCGGATGAAACTCATCAATCGCTGGCCCCTGATGCGCAACGTGCAGAGCGAGAATGTCAGCGAGCACAGCCTGCAGGTGGCCATGGTGGCCCACATGCTGGCGCTGATTGAGAATCGCCACTTCGCCGGCCAGCTGAACCCGGAGCGGGCCGCCCTGATGGCCCTCTACCACGATGCCAGCGAAATCCTCACCGGCGATCTGCCCACCCCGGTGAAGTACCAAAATCAGGCCCTGGCCACCGAATACAAGAAGATCGAGAAGCTGGCCGAGCAGCGGCTGCTGGCCATGCTGCCCACCGAATTTGTGGAAGATTTTCGTCCCCTGCTGGACTCGGGGAGCCAGGATGCGGCCCACGCCGCCGTGGTGAAGGCCGCCGATACCCTGTGCGCCTACAGCAAATGCCTGGAGGAGCTGGCCGCCGGCAACCACGAATTCACCGTGGCCAAACGCCGGCTGGAAGCCATGCTCGCTGATCGCATGACCCCGGCGGTGCGCTACTTCCTCGACACCTTCATGGCCAGCTTCTCCCTGACCCTGGATGAGATGAGCCAGCACGACTGAGGTTCACGGCGGGCGCGGGTGGTCTAGGCTTCTGATAGGTGTTCATGTCACCGGAGGCCCCAGATGCCCACGCCCCCCATCCTCAAGGATCCCACCCAGGCCAGCCGCCACAACCTCGACGACTATGCTCGCTGCTACGCCAGCTTCGACTGGCAACAGGCCCAGGCCCAGATCAAGGGGCTGGGTCTGGCCCTCAACATCGCCTATGAGGCGGTGGATCGCCATGTAGAAGAAGGCCATGGCGAGCTGGTCGCCCTGCGCTGGCTGGGCAAAGACGGCCAGCAGGTCGACATCAGCTACCAGCAATTGATGGCCGACACCGCCCGCTTCGCCAACCTGTTGGCCAGCCTGGACGTGCAACCCGGCGATACCGTCTTTGGCCTGTGCCACCGGGTGCCCCAGCTCTACACGGCGCTGCTCGGCAGCCTCAAGTTCGGCGCCGTCTTCTCGCCCCTGTTCAGCGCCTTCGGCCCCGAGCCCATCCAGGCCCGCATGGCCATCGGCCAGGCCAAGGTGCTGGTGACCAGCGAAGCCCTCTACCGCAAGAAGGTGCAGCGCTGGCGCCACGAGCTGCCGAGCCTGCAGCAGGTGCTGCTGTTCGACATCCAGGGAGAGCTGCCGGACGGCTGCCTGGATCTGGACGCCCTGCTGCCCCAGGCCAGCGACGACTTTTCCCCCCATCGCAGCAATCCTGAAGATCTGGCGCTGCTGCACTTCACCTCCGGCACTACCGGCAAGCCCAAGGGCGCCATGCACGTGCACAAGGCGGTGATCTACCACGCCTACTCGGGGCGCATGGCGCTGGATCTGCAACCGGGGGACATCTTCTGGTGCACGGCGGACCCGGGCTGGGTCACGGGCACCAGCTACGGCATCATCTCCCCCCTGTGCAACCGGGTGACCCTAATCATCGATGAGCAGGAGTTCGATCCCCAGCATTGGTACCAGCTGCTGGCCCGGCAGCGGGTCAACGTCTGGTACACGGCCCCCACCGCCATCCGCATGCTGATGAAGGCCGGCGCCGCCCTGGCCCTGGGCCACGATCTCAGTGCCCTGCGCTTCATGGCCAGCGTGGGGGAACCCCTCAATCCGGAGGCGGTGCTCTGGGGCCAGCAGGTCTTCGGCATGCCGTTTCACGACAACTGGTGGCAGAGCGAGACCGGCGGCATCATGATCGCCAACTTCGCCGCCGAGCCCGTCTATCCCGGCTCCATGGGCCGTCCCTTGCCCGGTATCCGCGCCGCCATCGCCCTGCATCAGCCTGACGGCAGCATTCAGATCAGCGACAGTCCCAACCAGATAGGTGAGCTGGTCCTCAAGCCCGGCTGGCCTTCCATGTTCCGCGGCTACCTACACGAGGAGGCCCGCTATCAGAAGTGCTTCGTCGACGGCTGGTACCTCTCCGGCGATCTGGCCCGCCAGGACGAGCACGGCTTCTTCTGGTTTGTCGGCCGGGCGGATGATGTCATCAAGTCCGCCGGCCACCTCATAGGGCCCTTCGAGGTAGAGAGCGTGCTGATGGAACACCCAGCGGTGGCGGAGGTAGGCGTCATCGGCCTGCCGGACGAGATGGCTGGCGAGGTGGTCAAGGCCTTCGTGGCCTTGAAACCGGGTTACGAGCCCGACGAAGCCCTGCAACTGGCGTTGCTGGGCCATGCCCGCTCCCGTCTGGGGCCCGCCGTTGCGCCGCGTGAGATCGCCTTTCGCCACAACCTGCCCAAGACCCGCAGTGGCAAGATCATGCGCCGCCTGCTCAAGGCCCGGGAGCTGGGGTTGCCGGAGGGGGATCTCTCCACCCTGGAGAGTGACGAGTCATGAACAAGCCACATCTGAACCCGTCCCAGCTGCAGCAGCTGCTCTACCAGATGCTGCGGATCCGTCGCTTCGAAGAGCGCTGTGCCGAGCTGTACCAGCAGGAGAAGATCCGTGGCTTCCTGCACCTGTACAACGGCGAGGAGGCGGTGGCGGTAGGGGTGATCCAGGCCCTGACGCCTGCCGATGCCCTGCTTTCTACCTATCGGGAACACGGCCATGCCCTGGCCCGCGGCGTGAGCATGAACGCCATCATGGCCGAGCTGTTCGGCAAGCAGAGCGGCTGCAGCGGTGGCCGCGGCGGCTCCATGCACCTGTTTGATGTGGCCCACCGCTTCTACGGCGGCAATGCCATCGTCGCCGGCGGCCTGCCCCTGGCGGTGGGGCTGGCCCTGGCGGACAAGATGCAGGGGCGGCGTCCGGTCACCGCCTGCTTCTTCGGCGACGGCGCCACCAGTGAGGGTGAGTTTCACGAGAGCCTCAACCTGGCCGCCCTGTGGCAGCTGCCCATCTTGTTTGTCTGCGAGAACAACCGCTATGCCATGGGCACGGCCCTGGAATACGAGATGGGCAATCCCCAGCTGACTCAGCGGGTGGCCGCCTATGGCATGGATGCCCAGTCGGTGGATGGCATGAACGTGGTGGCGGTCTTGAGCGCCGCCCAGCTCGCCTGTGAGGCCATCCGCACCGGCGGCGGCCCTGTGTTTATCGAATGCCAGACCTACCGCTTTCGCGGCCACTCCATGTTCGATGCCCAGCTCTACCGGGAGCCTGCTGAGATTGCCCAGTGGAAGACCCGCTGCCCGATTGACCAACTGAGCCAGTGGTTGCGGGCCAATGACCAATTGGAGGAAGCCCAGCTCACCGCCCTGGAGCAGCAGGTGGAGGCCGAAATCGACGTCGCCGTGGCCTTCGCCGAGGCGGCTCCCCTTGAGCCCACCGAGGCCCTGCTACACCACCTGGTCACGGAGGCACCCCATGAGTGAAGCCAAGACCGAGCTGACCTATCGGGAGGCGATCAAAGCCGCCCTGCGGGAGGCCCTGCAGCAGGATCCCCGGGTATTCTTGATGGGTGAGGATGTGGGCCATTACGGCGGCTGCTATGCGGTGAGCAAGGGCCTGCTGGAGGAGTTCGGCCCGGAGCGCATCCTGGACACCCCACTGTCCGAGTCGGGCTTCGTCGGGGCCGGCATCGGTGCCGCCTTGGGCGGCATGCGGCCCATCGTCGAGGTGATGACGGTGAACTTCAGCCTGCTGGCGCTGGATCAGATCGTCAACAATGCCGCCACCTTGCGCCACATGTCCGGCGGCCAGGTCTCGGTGCCCCTGGTGATCCGCATGGCCTGTGGTGCCGGCCGCCAGCTGGCCGCCCAGCACAGCCACAGTTTCGAGGGCTGGTACGCTCATATCCCGGGGATCAAGGTGCTCTGCCCCGCCACCGTCACCGATGCCCGCTACATGCTGGGCCAGGCCCTGGCGGATCCCGACCCCGTGATCCTGTTCGAGCATGTGATGCTCTATAACCGCCAGGAGTCCGTGGCGGATGGCCCGGCGGCGCCCATGACCCAGGCCCTGGTGCGGCGGCCAGGGCTGACCCTCAGCCTGTTCACCTGGGGAGGCAACCTGCCCAAGGCCTTGGCGGCGGCGGAACGCCTGGCCGAGGAAGGCATAGAGGTCGAGGTGGTGGATCTGCGCTGTCTGCGCCCCTTGGACAAACCCAGCCTGCTGGCCTCCCTGGCCAAGACCCACAAGGCGCTGATCGTCGATGAGGCCTGGAAGCAGGGGGGCATGAGTGCCGAGATTGCCGCCTTTGTTGCCGAGGAGGGCTTCTGGCTGCTGGATGCCCCCCTGGCCCGGGTGTGCAGCGCCGAGGTGCCCATCCCCTACCCCGCCCACCTGGAGCAGGCCGCCCTGCCGTCGGTGGAGCGCATCCTGGCTGCCGCCCGGTCTCTGGTGGCGAACCGATGAAGACCATCCCCATGCCCTCCTTTGGCGCCGACATGGCCGAAGGCACCCTGATCGAGTGGCAGGTGAAACCCGGAGACAGGCTCAGCCGTGGCCAGGTGGTGGCGGTGATCGAAACCAACAAGGGGGCCATCGAGCTGGATCTGTTCGAAGAAGGCATAGTGGACGCCTGCCTGCTGGGGCTGGGGCAGACCGCCCGGGTCGGCACCCCCATACTCCGGCTGCGGGATCCTGCCGAGGCCGCCAGTGCCACGCCACAGGATGCCAGCGTTCCCGTCTCGCCCCAGACCGCACCAGCCGGCGAGGCGCTGCCGGCCCATGCCGAGGCCGCGGCCCCGGCGCCGGGTGCCCCCCTGCGTCACGCCGGTTTTCTGCCCGCCAGCCCCGCCGCCCGGGCATGGGCAACGACACTGGGCCTGCCCCTGGCCAGCATTCACGGCAGCGGGCCAGACGGGGCCATCCTCCTGCGGGATATCGAGGCCAGCCAAGCTGAGGCCCGGGCCAAATCGGCTGAACGCCTTGTCACCGCCCCGGCCAGCGGAGGCGGGCTGGATATGGCCGCCATGCGCGCCGCCATCAGTGCCACCGTCAGCCGCGCGAAAAAAGAGATCCCCCACTACTACCTGAGCCTGGATGTCTGCCTGGGCGCCGTGCAGGACCAACTGACCGCCGGCAACGCCCAGCGGGCGGTGGAGGATCGCCTGCTGCTGGCCGCCCCCCTGCTGTGCGCCATCGCCCGCACCCTGAGCCGTCATCCCGAACTCAACGGCAGCTGGCGTGATGACCAGTATCAGGGCTGCCAGGAGGTTAACCTGGCCAATGCCATCAGCCTGCGGGGTGGCGGTCTGCTGATGCCGGTGATCCCCCAGGCTCAGCAGTTGGACGCCCCCGGCATGATGGCTTGGCTCAACCGCCTGGTGGACAAGGCTCGCCATGGCAATCTGCGCCATTCGGAACTCAATGGCGCCACCTGTACCGTCAGCAACCTGGGTGAGCGGGGCGCCGATCGTCTGCTGGCAGTCATCTATCCGCCCCAGGTGGCCATTCTTGGGCTGGGCCGGCCACGCCAGGCGCCCTGGGTACTGAACGGGCAACTGACGGTGGCGCCAGTGATCACCATCAGCCTGAGCGCCGATCACAGGGTGAGTGACGGCCACCAGGGCGCCCTCTTCCTGCACGAGCTGGACAAGCTGCTACAACAACCGGAGGTCTTATGGACACCACTGACGCCCTCACCCTGATCCAGACCGAACTCTACCGCATCGCTCCTGAGCTGATGGGCGGCGAGCTACCCCTAAACGAAGATCTGCGGGATGCCGCCGATCTCGACTCCATGGACTTCCTGCGGCTGGTGGCTGCGGTCAGCAAACAGAGCCAGTGCATCATTCCCGAGGCGGATTATCCGAAGATCCTCACCCTGCAGGACTTTGCCAGCTATCTGGCCCAGCCCCGATAAGCGGATAAAACAAAGGGGCCATCAGGCCCCTTCTTTCGGACAAACCAGAACGTCTGCTTAGCCCTTGTACTTGCTCATCACCAGAGTGGCATTGGTACCGCCAAAGCCGAAGCTGTTGGACATGACGGTGTTGAGCTCAGCCTCTTCGTAGGCGGTGACGATGGGCAGGCCAACGGCTTCGGCATCCAGCTCGTCGATGTTGATGCTGGGGGCGATGAAACCGTGCTCCATCATCAGCAGGGAGTAGATGGCCTCATGCACACCGGCGGCGCCCAGGGAGTGACCACTCATGGCCTTGGTGGCAGAGATCTTGGGCGCCTTGTCACCAAACACCTCGCGGATGGCCTTGAGTTCCTGCACATCACCCACAGGGGTGGAGGTGCCGTGGGTGTTCAGGTAATCGATGGGGCCCGGCGCAGTGGCCATGGCCTGGCGCATGCAGCGCACCGCACCTTCACCGGACGGCGCCACCATGTCATAGCCGTCGGAGGTGGCACCGTAGCCGGTGATCTCGGCGTAGATCTTGGCACCACGGGCCAGAGCATGCTCCAGCTCTTCCACCACCACAATACCGCCACCACCGGCGATGACGAAGCCATCCCGGTTGGCATCATAGGTACGGGAGGCCAGCTCGGGGTTCTCGTTGTACTTGGTGGACAGGGCGCCCATGGCGTCGAACAGACAGGCCATGGTCCAGTCCAGCTCTTCACCACCACCGGCAAACACCACGTCCTGTTTGCCCAGCTGGATCTGCTCTACGGCGTGACCGATGCAGTGGGAAGAGGTGGCACAGGCGGAGCTGATGGAATAGTTGATGCCCTTGATCTTGAAGGGGGTGGCCAGACAGGCGGAGGTGGTGGACGACATGGTGCGGGGCACCATGTAGGGACCAACACGCCGCACGCCCTTGTCACGCAAGGTGTCACAGGCTTCCAGCTGGTTCTTGGAGGAAGCGCCACCGGAGCCGGTCACCAGACCGGTACGCTCGTTGGATACCTGTTCTTCGGTCAGGCCAGAATCGGCAACGGCCTGTTGCATGGAGAGGTAGGCGTAGGCAGCCGCCTCGCCCATGAAACGCATCACCTTGCGATCGATGAGGGTGCTGGGATCCAGTTTGATGTTGCCCCATACCCGGGAACGCAGGTTCATCTGCTCGAACTGCTCGGAGTAGGTAATGCCGGACTTACCCGCCTTCAGGGAGGCGAGGACTTCGGCGACGTTGTTACCCAGGCTGGAGATGATACCGATGCCGGTAATAACAGCTCTTCTCATTGAATGTGGTCTCTGTTGATAGATATGGACAAACCCTAGCCGAGTTTACCGTTTTTGGCCTCAACAACTGGTCTGCTTTCACGTAGAATCCCAGCGCTTTTTGTGAGCCGAGCCGAGGTATGCATGTCTACTCCCGCCCTGACCCCAGCCAGCGTGCACTGGAACGAACAAGGTACGCCGGTGGCCGACACCTTTGATGACGTCTACTTCTCCAACGACAACGGGCTGGAGGAGACCCGCCATGTGTTCCTGCACCACAATGGTCTGCCCGAACGCTGGCACCACCACGACAGGCCCCTGTTTGTGGTGGGGGAAACCGGCTTCGGCACCGGCCTTAACTTCCTGGCGCTGTGGCAGAGCTTTCGCCTCTACCGGCAGCAGCAGCCACAAGGCGCGGTACAACGACTGCATTTTATCAGCACAGAGAAGTACCCTTTATGTCAGGCGGATCTGCAACGGGCGCTGGCGGCCTGGCCCATGCTGGCGGAGCTGACCGAACCACTGCTTGCCCAGTATCCTCTGCCGCTGCCCGGCTGTCACCGATTGATCCTGGATGAGGGGCGCGTAACCCTGGATTTGTGGTTTGGCGATGTGAACGACAGCCTGCCGCAATGGCCGGCGCAAGAGGCTGGCTGGGTGGATGCCTGGTTTCTGGACGGCTTTGCCCCCAGCAAAAATCCCCAGATGTGGCAGCAAGACCTGTTTGAGCAACTCTATCGGCTGGCCCGCCCCGGCGCCACCCTGGCCACCTTTACCTGTGCCGGCTTCGTGCGCCGCGGCCTGCAGGCCGCCGGCTTCACCATGGCCAAGGTGCCGGGTCACGGCAGCAAACGGGAGATGCTGGCGGGCCACAAGCCAGGTCAGGCCGCACCGTCCCCCGCCCTGCCCACCATCACCCTGATAGGTGGTGGCATTGCCTCCGCCTGTCTGGCCGAGGCCCTCACCCGGCGTGGCCAGGCGGTACGGCTGCTCTGCGCCGATCCAGCGCCAGCACAAGGCGCCTCAGGCAACCGCCAGGGCGCCCTCTACCCCCTGCTGAACCCCAATGCCCCTGTGCTGAGCCAGTTCTACGCCACAGCCTTCATCCTGGCCCGTCGCCTGTATGATGGGCTCGCCGACAGGGTGGATCACAGCTGGTGTGGTGTCATCCAGTTTGCCCAGGATGCCAAGGCCCAGCGCAAGCTGCAGGCCCTCACCGAGGCAGGCTACCCGGTGCAGCTGGTCGAGGCCTTGAGCCCGACCCAGCGGGACGACCTGGCCGGCCTGTCCTTGGCAGGCACGGCGGTACACTATCCCCAAGGCGGCTGGATCTGCCCGGCCCAGCTAACCCAGGCGTTGCTCGATCGCGCTCAGGCCAGCGGCCGGCTGGAGCTCGTCACCGACTGTCGCATAAGCCACTGTGCGCCCACAGAGCAAGGTTGGCAGCTCACCGACCAGCATGGCCGCCACTGGTCGGCCCCCATCTTGGTGGTGGCCGCCGGCCATGAGACGCCACACCTGCCGGGTCTGGCGGACGTGCCGATGAGCGCGGTACGCGGTCAGGTCACGCATCTGGCGCCCCAGGCCGCCTTGCAGCCCCTCAATACCGTGCTGTGTTATGGCGGCTATCTCACGCCCCTAGGCCCCTTGGGCCACTGCATCGGCGCCAGCTTCGAGCGGGAGTTTGACCAGCTTGACTACAGCCCCAGCGAGCAGGCGGCGAATCTTGCCAAGCTGCAGCAGGCGCTGCCCAATGCGTCCTGGCCACAGCAGCTGCAGCTGGGCGAGGAGGCCCGGGTGAGTGTGCGGGCCACAGTACGGGATCATCTACCCATCGTGGGCCCATGGGCGTCGGCCGGGGACCCTCTGTGGCTGCTCACCGGTCTGGGGGCCCGGGGCCTGTGTTCTGCCCCTCTGCTGGCCGAGGTGCTGGCAGCGCAACTGCTGAACGAGCCCATTCCTCTGGCGGCGGATCTGCTGGCTGCCATCGACAGCCAGCGCTTTTCCACCGCCGGCTAGGGTGGCAGGCAGCAAAAAGGGGCGCGATGCGCCCCTTCTTTCGTTGTTAGTTTGCCGTTCTACAGGCCTGTCGGGAGGCTCATGCCCAGATGCTTGCCGTTGGCGGTCTCTTTTTGATAGCGCCGCACCTGCTGGCGGGCATCGTTAAGCTCCTGGCGCCCCAGGGCGTCCGCCTGCTGGCGCAACAACTGGCAAGACTCCGCCTTCGGCAGCTCGGCGATGCCCTGGCCGATGCGTTCACTGGTGGAAAGCACCAGATCCTTATGCCAGGCCTCGTATTCCAGCATGCTGCCCAAGAAGCCGTTCCAGCGCTCCTGGGCATCGGCGTTGAGCTTGGAGAGCTGCAACCAGTTGGGCACCAATACATCCACCTGGGTCTTTACCTTGACCCCATAGAGGTAACAGGCCCCCTTGCGCTGGCTGGTATCCAGTTGCCAGTCCACCTTGTAGATGGCCCGTCCTACCGCCCGACGCCCTGACTGCCCCACCGGGGCCTGGCGCAGTATGCTGCTGGACAGCTGTGCCGGAGTGGCCGCATCCAGATCGTAGAAGCGGAAATTCACACTGGTCTTGGGCTCGATCTTGACGTTGGCGTAGTGATCGGCCGCCTGCACTGTGCCACACAAAAGCAGGCCCCCCAGGATCAGGGCCAAGGGGCGGATCCGTGACTCCCTGCCGCATGCAGTCATGGCATCATCCTTACACATCTTCTGACGCATTAACCGAAACCATTGTATTTCGTACACTATTGACCGGGGGTAACATAGCATAGGCGAGACTCATAGGAGCAAGAGATTCTGTGATCTCCCTTAAACTACCCGGCATGCGCTGGAGGATGCCGCGCCCAATAATTAGCCGGTCGCGCCTGCTCAGACCTGACTTTGTCACCTTGGGCGAGTATAGTGCGGGCGTTTACACTAGAGCCATAAAACAGTTGGAAAAGGGGACGAAATGATTACCGCCTACATGCTGCATAATCAGGTGCTGGAAGTGGTGCCCCTCACCACCAACGACGTTCTGCCCCCCAACACCATCTGGCTGGATGCCTACAAGCCCGATGATGACGAGCGGGAGTGGCTCAGCGGCCTGTTTCTGGAAGATGTGCCCGAAGAAGAGGAGCTGGACGAGATCGAGGCCTCGGCCCGTTTCTACTGGGACACCGACGGTCTGCACATTCTCTCCCTGTTCCCCCAGCGCATCGGCGGCGAAACCCGCGGCGTCAACATGTCCTTCACCCTGCGCAACAACCTGCTGATCAGCTTCCGTGAGGAGGACATCGGTGTGGTGCGTCTGCTGCGCCACTACCTGCGCCACGACAGGGTGGAGATCACCGACGCCATGGACGTGCTGCTGGAGCTGCAGGATCTCAAGGTGGAGTACCTCTCCGATCTGATTGAGGACGGCTACACCACCCTGGAGGAAACCTCGGAACAGGTGCTCAACGACGATGAAATCTACGACATGTTGAAGGAGCTGATGGAGCAGGAAGAGACCAACAGCCAAATCCGTCTGGCCCTGCACGACACCCGACGCGCCCTGCGCTTCGTGCGCCGCACCGTGCGTCAACAGCTGACCAACAAGCAGAAGAAGGCCATCGATGAGGTATTGCATGACATCGAATCCCTGCTGCCCCACACCCAGTTCCTGTTCGACAAGATCAACTTCCAGCTGGAGGCGGCCATGGGCTTCACCAACCTGCAGCAAAACAAGGTGATCAAGATTTTCTCGGTGGCGGCCGTGGTGTTCTTGCCTCCTACTTGGATTGCCAGCATCTACGGCATGAACTTTGAGCGGATGCCCGAGCTCTCCTGGGCCTTCGGGTATCCCTTCTCCATCGGCCTGATGCTGATCTCGGCGTTTGCCACCTATTACTTCTTTAAGCGACGCGGCTGGCTCTAGTCGTAGGCCGAGAACAAGAAACCCCGCCATCAGGCGGGGTTTCTTGTTTACATCGAACGCATTATTGCTGCTGGCACTGGCGCCACTGGCCCTGCCATTGAATACGTGCCGCCCCCTTTTGTTCGTCAACGTTGGTGGCCACGCCCCGGTAATGCACACCCATGCCATCGGGATGCAAAAAGGCCAACTCACTCACCGCGTCCTGCTGTACCACCACCGCCGGCGGCTCGGTCGCCAAGAAGCTCACGGCCAGCTCCCCTTCAGGGCAGTGGTAGGGGATAGGTCCCTGGGCGACGATCCGCTCTCTGTGATACCGCCAGTCCAACTCGATCATTCGCTCGGCATAGATCAACTCCAAGCAGCGATGAATGTCCTGGCGCTGGGCACAGGCATTGCGCCGCTGAAACCAGTGATCATGGCTGCGCTCGAGTTCTGTGCCGCCCACTTGGGCAAGCTCCTGCATCTTGGCCTTGAGCTGCTTGTCCAAGGCCACGAGTGTGGTGCGCTCACAAACGGTGCGATTCACCGCATCGCTGATGAGACGGCAGGATGGATCATTGGTGCGAGACGGCGGGCGCTTGGTGGGCACCCGCTTGGTCGCCTCCTCTGCCAGGCTGGCGCCGGAGGTCAAGAGAAAAAGTGTGCAACAAGCCCACACCAGGGGGCGAAAACCAGGCAACAAGGCGAACCTCCTCACAGACTGCACTCAGGGCAGGCGCTAGCTTACACGCTGGGCCCCATCCCTGGCAAAGCCGCCGCACAGGCCTCATTCCAGCTGGCCAAATAACGGTCAAATGGAACCATGAATCCGATCGCATCTTTCGGCCAACGCTTGACCCATCCCTCGAAAACCCTGCGCTGGATCAATAAATTCGGCGTCGCGATTGTGCTTAATACCCACCACATATAGGCAAGGAGCTACACAAAGACCCAACATGTTGTGTAAGCAGGGTCAACTTTTCGTCAGCCCCCCGCCACAGTAGCGCCCCCTCGCGGCGCCCTCTTTGCCACTCTCACAGGAGTCAAGCGCGTGAAACCAGTTGTCATCAAACGGGATGGGTGTCGTGTGCCCTTTAGCGGCATGCGCATCATAGAGGCGGTCGCCAAGGCCGCCGAGGCGGTAGGCGTCAAGGATCTGGCCTATTGTGCCCAGGTGGCCGAACAGGTGGCCCAGCGCCTGAGCGAACAGGATGAGGTGGCCATCGGCGACATCCAGTTGCTGGTGGAAAACCAGCTGATGGCGGGCCCCCACAAGGAGATGGCCCGCGCCTACATCGAATACCGTCACGACCGGGATCTGGCCCGGGAGAAGCAAGGGCGCCTCAATCAGGAGATCCAGGGGTTGGTGCAGCAGAGCAACTCGGATCTGCTGAACGAGAACGCCAACAAGGACTCCAAGGTGATCCCCACCCAGCGGGATCTGCTGGCCGGCATCGTCGCCAAACACTACGCCAAGCAGTACCTGCTGCCGCGGGACGTGGTGCAGGCTCACGAACGGGGTGAGCTGCACTTCCACGATCTGGACTATTCCCCCTTCTTCCCCATGTTCAACTGCATGCTGATCGACCTGCAGGGCATGCTGACCCACGGCTTCAAGATGGGCAATGCGGAGATCGACACCCCCAAGTCCATCAGCACCGCCACCGCGGTCACCGCCCAAATCATCGCCCAGGTGGCCAGCCACATCTATGGCGGCACCACCATCAACCGCATCGACGAGGTGCTGGCGCCCTATGTCACCAAGAGCTACGACAAGCACCTGGAAGTGGCCCACGAGTGGGGGATCCCGGACGCCGAGGGCTATGCCCACTCCCGTACCGAGAAGGAGTGCTACGACGCCTTCCAGTCCCTGGAGTACGAGGTCAATACCCTGCACACCGCCAACGGCCAAACCCCCTTCGTCACCTTCGGCTTTGGCCTGGGCACCAGCTGGCAGTCCCGCCTGATCCAGGAGTCCATCCTGAAGAACCGCATCGCGGGGCTGGGCAAGAACAAGAAGACCGCCGTCTTCCCCAAGCTGGTGTTTGCCATCCAGGCCGGTCTCAACCACAAGCCGGGCGAGCCCAACTACGACATCAAGCAGCTGGCCCTGGAGTGCGCCAGCAAGCGCATGTACCCGGACATCCTCAACTATGACCAGGTGGTCAAGGTGACCGGCTCCTTCAAGACCCCCATGGGTTGCCGCTCCTTCCTGGGCACCTACGAGGAAAACGGTGAGCTGGTGCACGAAGGCCGCAACAACCTGGGGGTGGTAAGCCTCAACCTGCCGCGCATCGCCCTGGAGGCCCGGGACGAAGCCCACTTCTACGATCTGCTGGACGGCCGCCTGCGCCTGGCCAAGAAGGCGTTGCTGGCCCGCATCGAGCGGCTCAAGGACGTCAAGGCCCGGGTTGCCCCCATCCTCTACATGGAAGGGGCCTGCGGCGTGCGCCTCAAGGCCGACGACAACGTCAGCGAGATCTTCAAGCACGGTCGTGCCTCCATCTCCCTGGGCTACATCGGCATCCATGAGACGGTCAACGCCCTGTATCGGGAACAGGGTCACCTGTTCGACAGCCAGGTGCTGCGGGACAAGGCCCTGAAAATCGTGCAGACCCTGCGTAATGCGGTGGACGAATGGAAGGCCGAGACCGGCTATGGCTTCAGCCTCTACAGCACCCCCAGCGAAAACCTCTGCACCCGGTTTTGCAAGCTGGACGCCAAGGAGTTCGGTGTGGTGGAGGGCGTCACCGACAAGGGCTACTACACCAACAGCTTCCACCTGGACGTGGAGAAGAAGGTGGACCCTTACGCCAAGCTGGACTTCGAGATGGGCTACCCGCCCCTGGCCAATGGCGGCTTCATCTGTTACGGCGAGTACCCCAACATCCAGCACAACCTGGAGGCGCTGGAAGATGTGTGGGACTACAGCTATGACAAGGTGCCCTACTACGGCACCAACACCCCCATCGACGAGTGCTACGACTGCGGCTTCACCGGCGAGTTCGAGTGTACCAGCAAGGGCTTCACCTGCCCCCGCTGCGGCAATCATGACTCCACCCGGGTCTCGGTGACCCGCCGGGTGTGCGGCTACCTGGGCAGCCCGGATGCCCGCCCCTTCAACTCCGGCAAGCAAGAAGAGGTCAAGCGGCGGGTCAAACACCTGTAACCGGACACAAAAAGGGCGCCTTTAGGCGCCCTCTGTCGGTGTTCAGAGACCTTAGGCCGCCTTGGGGTCGGCGCCGAAGCGGTTCTCCTGCTTCTCCCCTTCCAGGCAGAAGAACACCAGCAGCACTATGGCACCGATCAGCGGGATCAGGCCGATGAGCATCCACCAGCCGCTGCGATCCGTGTCATGCAGGCGACGCACGCCCACGGCGATGGCCGGCAGCAGGACCGCCAGGGTGTAGATCAGGTTGATGAAGCCCAGGCCCAGCACGGCGTCCAACACACCGGCGACGATGGAGAAGATGATGTTGAACAGGGTGAACATCCAGTACTCGGTGCGACGCGCACGGCCATTGAAGGTGACGTAGTTCTTCAGGACGGAGATATACCAGTTCATTCCATGATTCCTTTATTAGTGAGGGAGTAATTGAAAGCCCGGCTTCATCCGGGCTTGGAGCCAAATGGTATACAGACCCGACCGTCAAGCCAAGGACGCACATCAAATTTATCGATAAAACAACAACATCTAATGTAAAGGACCGTCCGATGCACTATCACCAGTACTACCCCATCGACGTGGTCAATGGTCCCGGCACTCGGGCCACTCTGTTTGTCTCCGGCTGCGAGCACCAGTGCCGGGGCTGCTACAACCAGAGCACCTGGCGGCTGGACTCCGGTCATCCCTTCGACCCAGCCCTGGCCGATCGCATCATCGCCGATCTCAACAACCCCCGGATCAAGCGTCGCGGCCTGTCGCTGTCCGGCGGCGATCCCCTGCACCCGGCCAACCTGGCGGAGGTCGCGACCCTGGTGGCCCGGGTGCGGGCCGAGTGTCCGGGCAAGGACATCTGGTGCTGGACCGGTTACCGGCTGGAGGAACTCAGCGACGCCCAGTGGCAACTGGTGGAGCAGCTGGATGTGCTGGTGGATGGCCGCTTCGAACAGGCCCTGGCAGACCCGGCCCTGCGCTGGCGCGGCAGCCACAATCAGCGGATCATCCAGTGCCCCCGCCGGCAGGCTTGCGGCGGCAGCCGGGATCAGGCGACACTGACGGCCTCGCATAAGGAGTCAGTGTCATGTTGAAGAAACTGTTTGGCAGCCTGTTTGGTGCCTCGGCCACCGCCCAGGCGGCACCCACCGTGGAACCCGTGGCCTACCAGGGCTATCTCATCTACCCCGAGCCCAAGGCCGAAGGCAGCCAGTTCCGTCTGGCCGGTCGCATCACCCGGCAGCAGGGCGACGAGACCCTGAGTCATACCTTTATCCGTGCCGATCTGCTGCCCAGCGCTCAACAGGCCGAGGAGCTGATGGTGGACAAGGCCAAGCGGCTGATCGATCAGCTGGGTGACGAGCTGTTTACCCCACCCAAGCGGAACCAAGACTAAGGCATTTACCGCTACCTTGCTGTCCCCGTTCCTCACATCGAGCCTGGTCTGCTGACTCACAACGCTCAGGCCAGGCTTAGTCCCAGCGGCAGGCTGTCCCCCCACAGCTGGCTGAGCAGATCCGCATCTGCCGCCGTCTCACCATTGAGCCAGCCCTGCCAGCGTTCCCGCTGCCGACTGTCCAGCCGGGCCAGCACCGCCTGACGCAGGGGCTCCTCCAGCCCATCGGCCCCCTGGCAGCTCATGGCCACGGCGGCAAAGGCCAGCTCTGGCACAGCCCCCCAGTCCAGCGCCAGCAGTGCCGCTAGCCAGGGGCGTATGGTCGCGGCCGGCAGACGATAGTCAGCCTCGGCATAGGCCAGCTGCCGCGCCGCGAGGCGGGCCAGGGCCCAGGCGTCGGCCGCCGCCGGTTGCCGGCACAGGCGGGCCAGCACCAGTTCCGCCACCTGGGTCTTAAGGCCTACGGGAATGCGCTCCAGGGCGCCGATCAGCCGCAGCGGCTCGTCGCCACGCACCTTGGCCGGCGGCGTCGGCATCAGGGCCGCCCCCACCTCGTCCAGCACCGCCAGCTGCGCCGCCTCGTCGAGCCCCGCCGCCAGCCGCCGCCAGAAGATCCACCAGGTATCCCAGGCGCCGGCCTGATGGCCGTGCTGCAGCCCTTGGGCAAACAGGGGCCACAGCTGGGCCACCCGGTCTGGATCGCCGGGCATACCCAGGCCGGGCCGCAGGCAGTAGCCCAGCAGGCTAAACCAGATCTGCTCGTGCTCGGCGCTGCGCCGCCGCCGCGGCAAGCCAATCAGCAGGGCGTCCGCCAAGGAGCGGGCCTGCTCACTGGTCCACTGGGCGCGGGGCCCCAGCCGCTGCTCCAACTGATGGCGCAGATGCCGCGGGATCAGCCCAGCCGTGGCCTGGCGGGCACCATACAAGCCCTGGATGGGCGCCAGGACAGTAGCCGGCAGCGCGGCAGTCGCTGGCTGCGCCTGTTCATGGCCGCGCAGGTTGAACTGCAGGGGCCAGCGTCGCGCCGAGCCGTCCGTGGCGGCGCAGTGCAGCGCCAGCAGCCCTATCTCGTCGAGGTGGGCACTGAGCGCCACCGGCACCTGGCCCTGACCCGCGAGCCGGGTGCTGAGCCGAGGCAGCGGATGCAGCCTAGCCGGCGCCTGGGCCGGCTCGCCGGGGGCATAATTTTTCGTCTCGGTAGAGCTGGCCAGGACAAACTGCACCGGCGCGCCGCATTGCAGCTGCAAGGGCAGCGCCAACGGACACTCGGCCCCCACCGGAGTGCCTCTGGGCAGCAGGCACAACCAGCTGAGCCCCTGGGGCCCTGCCAGCTGCACAAAGTAGTGCCGGGCCACGTCGGCCTGGATGAGGCGCTCACCCTGTTGCCGATGCCAGCCAAACAGGGCCGCGCCCCGGGCCACCGCCGAGTCCAGATCCGTTTGTTGCAGCAGACGCACCGGCGCGCCGCGCCATTGGCTCAGCTGCTGAGCCAGGCGCTGGGCCAGGGCGGGGCTGGCAAAGGGTCCGCCGTTGAGCAGCAGGGCGTCCGGCAGGGGCTCCTCGCCCCCGGCATCCAAAAAGGCCGCCAGATGGCGGCTGATGGCCACATCCGCAGGGTACGGCAGGCCAGTCTGGCGCAGGGCCGAGCGGGCCCCCTGGGGCCGGGCGGTCAGGGGCACCAGGGGGAAGAAGCCCTCCAGCAGCAGCTGCGCCACCTCTTTTGCACTGAGCCGGGAGCTCTGGCTCTGGCCGATGAGGGCGCTGCCACGGCCCAGCAGGGTCACCGGCAGGGCCTCCGGGGCCGCCGGCCCCAGCAGGGCTTCTTTCACCGGCCGACAGGCCTGGGCCAGGGCCGGCCACTGGCGCGGCGTGAGTCGCTGCGCCGCGCCTAACTTACTGGCTGCCTGCAACGCCAGCGCCAAGTCCATGTTGTCCCCCCCCAGCATCAGGTGCTCCCCCACCCGCAGGCGGCGCAGGCTGCCGTCCTCCGCTACCTGCAGCAGGCTGAAGTCGCTGGTGCCGCCCCCCACATCACAGACCAGCAGCCGCTGGCACTGCTTAAGCTGCGCCTGAGCGTCGGGCTGCTGCAACCAGGCATGACAGGCGGCCAGGGGTTCTTCCAGCAGGGTGACGTGCGTGAGCCCGGCCAGATGCGCCGCCGTCAGGGTCAGCTGACGAGCCTGCTCATCGAAGGAGGCCGGCAAGGTCAGCACGATTTGCTGCTGCGCCAGGGGATGGTCGGGATGCTGCCAGTGCCAGGCCTGGGCCAGATGCTCCAGATACCCGGCGCTGGCCAGCAGGGGGGAGATGCCCTGCTCCGCCGGCAGAGCCGGAGGCAGGTGCAGGGCCTCGGCTTGCTCCAGTGCCAGGTAGCTCTTGGCGCTGTGCACCAGGCGTTCTGGCTGCTGCTGGCCCAGCTGGCGGGCCCAGGCCCCCAGCACCGCCGGGGGCTGCTTGGCCGCCAGGGGGCCGACTGGCCAGGGCAGGCTGATGAGGGCGGGATCCAGATCCGCGCCGGGGTGAAACCGCAGGGCCGGCAGGCTGGGCAGGGCCTGCCACTGCCCCGGCCCGGTGGACTGAGGGATGGGCAGGATCTGCACCTGGGGTTCAGCCCCCCCCAAAGGGGTGTAGGCCAGGACGATATTGCTGGTGCCCAGATCGATGGCCACCAGGAAGGCCGGGGCCCCCATGCTTAACAGGCCTGACCGCGGGTGTCGAACTGCACCTTCCAGCGCTGGCTGCCATCCAGACTCACCGCCTCCAGCAGCAAGGTGCCCAGCTCATCGATGGCGGCCTGCAGCCGCACCTGCACCAGCTCGCCGGGCTGTCGACCCTCGGCACTTAGCAGCGCCTCGATGAGGGGCAGCTCGTCCAGCGCCCCCTCAGCCCAGAACTCCAGCAGGCTGCCGGGCACATCTTCGCGGCGCACCGTGGAGCTGTAGAAGTGAAAGCGCACCGGCTCCCCCACCACCAGGGCGAACACCGCCTCGCTGGGAGCACAGGCACTGCCCTCCTCCATGCCAAAGGGCGCGATACACAGGGCCTGCATCATGGGTGGCAGCCCCGGCACCGTGGGCAGGGCGCTCTCGATGCCCACGTAGTAGCTGCAGGCGGTGCCGCCACGGATGCGGATCCCCTGGCCGGCGCGAACGCCGCCGTAATAGGCCGCCCCCCGGGCCACCGCCTGATCCGGATCCGTGCCGGTGAGGCGGCGCACCGGCGGTGCCCCCTCGGCGGCCAGCCAGCCGTTCAATACCGACTCGAGCCGCTCCACCAAGGGGGCGGCTTTCATCACGCCGCCGTTGAACAGCACGGCGGTAGGATGGACAAACTGGCCGCCCTGGCCGGGCAGCGCCTCCCGCTGGCGGGTGAGGAAAGCCGCCAGATGGCGGGTGATGGCCGCATCCTGGGCATAGGGCAGGCTGAGGGTGGTGAGGGCCGCCCGGGGGCGCTGCTGCACCGGATCCGTCACCGCCACCGCCGGGAAGAAGCCTTCGAGCAGCACGGCCTCGATCTCGGCCCGGGTCAGCTCGGTACGCAGGCTGCCACCGATCAGGCTGGAGCTGCGGCTGGGCACCACTATGGGGGCGCGCTCCAGGCTGGCCTCGGCAAACAGCTGCTCCTTGGCCTGGCGACAGCCATGGGCCAGGGCCAGGATCTGCCAGGGCTGCAGCTGGGTGCCCTGCTGGGCCAGCTTCATGCGGATGACGTTGGCCAGGGCCAGGTCCATGTTGTCGCCCCCCAGCAGCAGGTGCTCGCCCACGGCGATTCGCTCCAGGGCCAGGGCACCGTCCTGCTGGCGGACGCTGATGAGGGACAGGTCTGTGGTGCCGCCCCCCACGTCCACCACCAGGATGCAATCCCCCACCTGCACCTGCTCACGCCACTGCTCGGCGTGCACCGCCAGCCAGTGATACAGGGCCGCCTGCGGCTCCTCCAGCAAGGTGGCATGGCCCAGGCCCGCCGCCCGGGCCGCCTCGGCGGTCAACTCGCGGGCGGACGGATCGAACGAGGCCGGCACCGTCAGGGTGATCTGCTGCTCGGCCAGGGGCGCCTCGGGGTAGAACTCCTGCCAGGCCGCCACCAGGTGGTTGAGATAGTGCAGGCTGGCGTCATAAGGGGAGATGGGGATGACATCCTCCGCGGCCTGCAAAGGCAGCAGGCCGGCGCGGCGGTCCAGCTGGCCGTGGCACAGCCAGCTCTTGGCGCTGCTCACCAGCCGGTTGGGGCTCTTGGCGCCGCGCTCCCGGGCCAGCTGGCCACAGACGGCAGCACTGTCGCCCCAGGGCAGCCGGCGCAGCTCGGGGGCCAGCTCGTTGTCATTGGGCAGGTACAAGAAGGACGGCAGGGCATCCCGGGCCTCCAGTTGCCCCGGCGCCACCAGCTGTATGATGGGGAACAGCTCGGGGCTGGCCCCCGGCTCCCCCAGCTCCAGCGCCGCCACCACGCAGTGGGTGGTGCCCAGATCGATGCCGACCGCGTATTTGGCCTGACTCATACTTCCACCTCCGCCGGGGCCAGCACGCTGGCGTCATAGCCGGGCAGGGTCTGGGGCAGCTGGATGGCGCTGGCCTGCCAGCCCTTGTGCAGCAGGGTGCCGTTGAAGGGTCCCTGACCGCTGACGTTGCCCACCAGGCGGTAACGCTGGCTGTCAAAGCCCGCCGGCAGGCTGATGGCCTGCCCTTCGCTCACCTGGGCCACCGGCGCCAGGGTCACGTGCTCGCGGATCACCTTACCCAGCCCCTGGTGCACCACCCGGGCGGCGGCGCCGATCTGGGCATCGTCGAAGCCGGTCAGATCCTCCTGGATGAAGTCCAGCAGGCGCCCCTCCTGTTGCAGCAGCGCCAGCAGCTGCAGGGCGCGATCGATCTGAGGGGCGGCCGGGGCCACAGGCGCCGGCTCAACCGGGACAGCTTCCGCAACGGTGGCAACGGCCTGGGACGCCAGCAGACGCTGGGCGGCCTGGGCATTGAACAGGACATGCAGAGACAGCCGCAGGCGGCCAAACAGGCTTACAGACATAGGTATTTCCCGTGTGTCGTTGAATCGATTGGCAGGGGGAACAACCGGATGGGCCGGTTCCCTGATTAGCAGTGGCTGAAATGTATCACACTCTGCCGGCACGCCCAAGACGGGCGCCGGCGGCCAGACCCGAGGGTAAACAGGAAGGCCGCCAGTCGGGGCGCAGCAAACAAGAAGGCGGCCCGCAGGCCGCCTGGGGAGGGCTTCGGCCTTACAGGGCGCCGCGGGTCTCGCGCTTGTGTTCGATGCGACCGGCCAGTACCTCTTCCCAGCTCATCAGCGGGGACTTGGCCTGATAGCCGGCGAAGGCCTGATACAGGGTATGGATCTTCTCGCCACTGGTCTGGCCCTTGAAGTCACCCTTCTCCAGGTAGAGCATGTCAACGAGCTCGTTCCACACCATGCCCTCGGGCAGCGGGATCAGCTCGCAGCCGAACTCGCCCAGGTTGACCTGGGCCGGCTTGGGCAGATTTGCGACAAAAAAGATCAACTTGGTATCAGCCGCGACATCCTGGCCGTAGAGGGCAAAGAACAGCGGCAGGTTGGCCGCATCGTCCAGCAGACCGGCCACCAGGGCCAGCTTGTCGGCACCGGTCAGCATGACCACCGCCTTCAACACCGCCTCCGGCGGCAGGCGCCGACCGGCGTCGTCAGCCACTTCGCCCTGTTTGAGCACCAGTTCCCCCCGGTAGCCGGTCAGCCCAGCGGCGGCGGGCTCTTTGAAGTTCATATTCAGCAGCAGGCCGTTCTTTTCATAGGTATCCAGCAACATGGGTCATCCTCCATTGATTGATGCTGACCCGCTTTTGCAAGGATGACGCCAACCTGCCGGCCCGGCCCTAGCCCTCCTGGATCAGCTGCTCATGCAACAGCTGAATGCGATCCCGCAGGGCGGCGGCTTGCTCGAACTCCAGGTTGCGGGCGTGCTCGTACATCTGGCCCTCCAGCTGCTTGATCTGCTTGGCCAGGGACTCGGGACTCTCGGGCTGATAGAAGGCGGCAGACTCGGCCACCTGGCGCCGCAGCGATTCCTGGGTCGGGGCGCTGCCGGCGACCTGCATCACATCGACGATCCGCTTCTTGAGCGCTTGCGGCACTATGCCGTTGGCGGCGTTGAACGCCTCCTGCTTGGCCCGCCGCCGCTCCGTCTCACCCATGGCCGCCCGCATGGAGTCGGTGATGCGATCGGCATACAGTATGGCCTTGCCATTGAGGTTACGGGCCGCCCGGCCTATGGTCTGGATCAGGGAGCGGGTGGAGCGCAGGAAGCCCTCCTTGTCCGCATCCAGGATGGCCACCAGGGACACCTCGGGCATGTCCAGCCCCTCCCGCAGCAGGTTGATCCCCACCAGCACATCGAACTTGCCCAGCCGCAGATCGCGGATGATCTCCACCCGCTCCACCGTGTCCACGTCCGAGTGCAGGTAGCGCACCCGCACCCCGTGCTCCTCCAGGTATTCGGTGAGATCCTCGGCCATCCGCTTGGTGAGGGTGGTGATGAGCACCCGCTCGTCCTGCTTGGCCCGGGCGCGGATCTCGGAAAGCACATCGTCCACCTGGCTGGCCACCGGCCGCACCTCAATGAGGGGATCCAGCAGGCCGGTGGGCCGCACCACCTGCTCCACCACCTCGCCGGCGGACTTCTCCAGCTCGTAGTTGGCCGGGGTGGCCGAGACATAGATGGTCTGGGGCTGCAGGGACTCGAACTCATCGAACTTGAGGGGCCGGTTGTCCAGCGCCGAGGGCAGGCGAAAGCCATACTCCACCAGCGTCTCCTTGCGGGAGCGGTCGCCTTTATACATGGCCCCCAGTTGCGGCACGGTCACGTGGGATTCGTCGATGATCAGCAGGCCGTCCGCCGGCAGGTAGTCGAACAGGGTGGGCGGCGGCTCCCCGGGGGCCCGGCCGGAGAGGTAGCGGGAATAGTTCTCGATGCCCGAGCAATAACCCAGCTCCTGGATCATCTCAATGTCGAACTGGGTGCGCTGGGTCAGCCGCTGCTCTTCCACCAGCTTGTTGGCGGCCAGCAGCTGGGCCCGGCGGTCCACCAGCTCCACCTTGATCTGCTCGATGGCGTTCAGCAACGTCTCCCGCGGGGTGACGTAGTGACTCTTGGGGAAGATGGTGAAGCGCGGCACCTGCTTCTCCACCGCCCCGGTCAGGGGGTCGAACAGCGACAATCGCTCCACCTCCTCATCGAACAGCTCCACCCGCAGGGCCAGCTTGTCCGACTCGGCGGGGTAGATGTCGATCACCTCCCCCCGCACCCGGAAGGTAGCCCGGGCGAAGGCGGCATCGTTACGGCTGTACTGCAGCTCCGCCAACCGGCGCAAGATCTCCCGCTGGTTGATGATGTCCCCCTGGCGCAGGTGCAGCATCATGCTCAGATAGGCTTGCGGATCCCCCAGGCCATAGATGGCGGACACGGAGGCGACGATCACCACATCCCGCCGCTCCATCAATGCCTTGGTGGCGGAGAGGCGCATCTGCTCTATGTGCTCGTTGATGGCCGAGTCCTTCTCGATGAAGGTGTCGGTGCTGGGCACATAGGCTTCGGGCTGGTAGTAGTCGTAGTAGGAGACGAAGTACTCCACCGCGTTATTGGGGAAGAACTCCCGCATCTCGCCGTAGAGCTGAGCTGCCAACGTCTTGTTGTGGGCCAGTATCATGGTGGGCCGGTTGAGCTTGGCGATGACATTGGCCATGGTGAAGGTCTTGCCCGAGCCCGTGACCCCCAGCAGGGTCTGATGGGCCAGGCCGTCTTCCAGCCCCTCGCTCAACCGGGCGATGGCCTGGGGCTGATCGCCCCCCGGGGCAAACTGACTCACCAGCTCAAATGGCTTGCTCATGGCTTCTCCTGACTGCGGTCCGACAAGGACAGTCCGGCATTTTAGCCCCGCCAACCGCCGGGATCATCCCCAAGATTCCTGCGCCCCGATGAGGTTTTGTGTGCCACAGGCAAAAAGCCCGACTTTTTAGCCAGTTGCTCTCTTGACCCTGGTGGCTGCCCGCGGCTATCATCTGCCCCCTGCCTGCGATTCCCCCGTAGTTCAGTCGGTAGAACGGCGGACTGTTAATCCGTATGTCACTGGTTCAAGTCCAGTCGGGGGAGCCACTACTTGGGCTTTTTTCCTACCTTTCCCATACCAGTTATCCACGCATTTCCTGCTATTGCGCCAAAACAATGCACAATGGCGGCCTCTCTGTTTCCGTTGTCCAGTGAAATTTAACAGCTCAGCAGCATTTGGCCGCATCAAGAGTAACATACTGTTTTATCAATACTTTTTATTTGCAACTCTTTTGCTCAATTCAAGCGCAAAGCCTTATGCCATGCGGCTTTGCGGCTGTTTTCTATAAACAACCCACACCGTTATCCACAGAAATAGTGGATAAGTGAGCGCAAGCCTGTTGCCACAGGGCTTGCAGCCCTTGTGCATAACCAAGCCCCAGATAATGACCGCCAGTTACACGGGATTTTCACAGGCTGGCGAGGGGTTATGGTGCCGGCGAATTTTCCAGCAAGCTGCACCACAACGGCGAGCTGCTAGTCGGTGGGGCAGCCTCTTTTGTGGCAAAAAAACCGGTCTGGCGCCGAGATCAGCATGATAAAAAGCCCGTTAGCCAGACGTGCTCCCCCCAGAGGGCCACAACAGGCCGACCAACCACCCCCAGGTTGACAGCCAGAGGCGCTATGAGTAACATGCGCACCGTCTTGCAGGGGTCTGCAGGCACGCTTCCTCCGTAGTTCAGTCGGTAGAACGGCGGACTGTTAATCCGTATGTCACTGGTTCGAGTCCAGTCGGAGGAGCCACTTATCGCACAAAGGGCCGCATCTTGCGGCCCTTTGTCGTTGCTGCGCCGGCCTCAGGCCGGATCGGTCTGCACCTCGGCCTCCTGGGCCAAGATTCGGGCCCGGGCCTGCAGCATGCTGCGGGTGATCAGCACTACCCCCTGCTCGCTGCGATGGAAGAAGCGGGCATCCGCCTGGGGATCCTCCCCCACCACCAGGCCGGCGGGGATCTCGCAGCGCTTGTCGATGATCACCCGCTTCAAGCGACAGCCCCGATTGATCACCACATCCGGAAACACCACCGCCTGTTCCAGATGGCAGCCCGAGTGCACCCGCACCCCGGTAAACAGCACCGAGTCCTGAATATGGGAGCCGCTGACGATGCAGCCACCGGAGAACACCGAGTTTTTGGTGCTGCCGGATTGCCCCGTGTAGTCCTGCACGAACTTGGCCGGCGGCAGCTGCTTTTGATTGGTCCAGATGGGCCAGTGCTCATCGTACAGGTCCAGCTCGGGGATCACCGAGGCCAGATCCATGTTGGCCGCCCAGAAGGAGTCCACCGTCCCCACATCCCGCCAGTAGCAGGCGTCCCCACTGCCCCGATTGCGCACACAGGACTGGCTGAACGCATGGGCATAGGCCTGACCGGCCTGCACCACGGCAGGAATGATGTCCCGGCCAAAGTCCCGGCAGGAATGGGGATCCTGCTGATCCGCCTCCAGCATCGCGTATAAGAAGCGCGCATCGAACACATAGATGCCCATGGAGGCCAGGCAGGTATCCGGCCGCCCCGGCAGCGTGGGGGGATCGACAGGCTTCTCCACAAAGTCGGTGATTCGTCCCTCCTCATCCACCTGCATGACCCCCAGGGCGCTGGCTTGCTCCTTGGGGACCTCAATGCAGGCCACGGTCACCGGGTTGCCTCGCCGCACATGATCCAGCAGCAGGTTGGCGTAATCCATCTTGTAGACATGATCCCCCGCCAGCACCAACACGTACTTGGGGCCATAGTCCCGCACTATGTCCATGTTCTGATAGACGGCATCGGCGGTGCCGCGATACCAGTTCACCTCATCCACCCGCTGCTGGGCCGGCAGCAGATCGATAAACTCGTTCATCTCGTAACGCAGGAAGGACCAGCCCGCCTGAATATGGCGCAACAGGCTATGGGACTTGTACTGAGTCACCACCCCAACGCGATAGATCCCCGAGTTGATGCAGTTGGAGAGCGCGAAATCTATGATGCGAAACTTGCCGCCAAAGTGGACGGCCGGCTTGGCGCGTGTGTCGGTCAGCTGCATCAGGCGGCTACCCCGACCTCCGGCCAGCACCAGGGCCATGGTCTGCTGTATGGCTTCTCGCGCCATACCCAGCCCTTTCGTGTCAATGTTTGCCAAAATCCAATTTCCTTATCTCTTTTTAAGAATCACAGGCCGGCGGCGTCGGCCGGTCTGCCTCTATCATCCCTGCTTATGCCGCAGCGCACTGTCGCCCTCGTCACGAAAGCGATTTCAGTGCGTGACTGTTAACAAAGTATTCGTATGACACTAACAAAATTTGCGAACAATAAATGGTCAAACAGCGGCTTATCCATTATTTTTGTAGCCTTAATGACTCGCTCACTCCCCTCGTCTCCACCACAGGATCTTCGCATGAAAAAAACATACCGACATGGCCTCTATCTGGGCCTCGCCAGTTGGCTGGCCGTCGGCCTGTTACTCGCCCTGCTGGCCATCCACCACACAGGGCAGGCATTGAACCGCCACGCCCAACAGGTGAGTGATGAGCTGGCCCGCCAACTCACGGGCCAGCAGGGAGACAAACCCGCCGCGTCCGAGGCTCTGTTAACGCGTTGGGAGTTGGCTTGGCTGGAAGTGCGGGATCGGCAGAAAAACACCTGGCTGGCGGGTGGTCAGGGCACCCCGGCCCCTGCCTGGTTCAAGCAGCTCTATGCCGAAGCCGCACAGCCCCAGCATATGAGCACCCAGGAGGTGCTGTTTAATTACCAGCTCAATTTCGCCAGCCAGCGTCAAACCCTGCTGCAAACAATGGGGGTGATTGCCATCGTCTGGCTGTTGGGCAGCCTGTTGCTGTTAGCCAGCCACCGGGGATTAATGCGCCACTTGCGTCGCCAGTTGCAACACCAGATGGATCAATTGCTGAACCAGCATAACCTCGTCGAGGGCCCCTTTCCCTGTGTGACCGAAGGCCTGGCCCAATGGCAACAACAATGGCAACAGCAGCTGGATACCCTCAAGCAGGACGCCGAGCACCTGGCCCGCCAGGCCAGCAGCGACCCCCTCACCGGCCTGTATAATCGGGAGCGCTTCCGTCGGGATCTCACCGAGATACTGCAGGCGGAGGATCAAGGCCAGCCCCACTATCTGGTGATGGTGCGCGCCTCCTCCTTGCAGAGCGTCAACGAGTTGCGCGGCCATGCGGTGGGGGACAAATACCTGCAGGAGGTGGCCAATCAGCTGTCCCGCAGCCTGCGGCCCCTGGCAGACAGCCAGGCTTACCGGCTAAGCGGCAGTGATTTCGCCATGCTGATCCGCAAAAACAGCAACCAGCTGCCCAGCCTGTTGGGGCGGGAGCTCAAGCAGGCCTTCGACGGCAAGCAGCTGGAATTTGAACTGGAGAGCGTGGCCTATACCGGCATCACCCTGTTCCACCCTGGCCAATCCCCGGAAGAGGTCATAGCCCGGGCCGATCTGGCCCTGGCCCGCGCTCAGACCGGCGAGTCCAACGGCAGCTATTACCAGGAAGGCAGTGAGGTGGAGTTTCTGCAGGGCGAGAGCCATTGGAAACGGGTGATCAATGAGGTGATTGAGCAAAAGTCCCTGGTGCTGATGCGCCAGCCCATTCAATCCCTGAGCATCGCCAACCACAACTACCATGAGATTTTCGCCCGCTTCGTGGGCAGCGAGCAACAGAGCCTCCCCACAGAAACCCTGCTGGCCATGGCCCAACGCCATGATCTGCTGGTGAAGGTGGAGCAGCTCATCATAGAGACTATCGTGCAGAAGTACCCCAGCTACGCCTCGCCAGGCCAGCGCTGGGGCATCAACCTCAGCAGCAGTGCCCTGACCAGCAACGCCTTCCTGGTGTGGCTGGAGCGGCTGCTGTTGCGGGATGTCACCCTGGCCGCCTCCTTCGTGTTCGAGGTGGAAGAGGATCTGCTGGATCGCAACCTAGCGGCCAGCCGCCGGTTGTTCGAGTTGTTGCGTCGGGCCGGCAGCCGCTCCAGCATCTCCAAGTTCGGCAAGGGGCTGGCCTCATTCCGCCTCTACCGGGAGCTCAAGCCCGACTTTGTCAAACTGGATCCCAGCCTGTTGCAGAACCTGGAGCAGGAGAGCACCAATCAGCAGTTCATCCGCATGATAGTGGAGCTATCCCACCGCATGGGTTGCGTGGTGGTCGCCGAAGGGGTGGAGAAACTCAGCGAGAAGCAGCTGCTGGAAAACATGTACGTGGATGCCATCCAGGGTTACCTGGTGGCCAAACCGGCCCCTCTCACCGATCCGGTGACGGCGCCCCATCTGGACGTTTTAGGCGCATCAAGCGGCAGATGACCTCATTGAGCAGCCGGTAGCGTTCCAGCTCCGGCTTGCTGTAACGGGTCGCCAGGGCTGAGGGTTTCTGGCGCAGCTTGAGGTAACGGGCGATCTGCAGGCGGTTGAAGCCCCCCACCTGATAGACCAGCTCCAGTAACCCCTGCAGCTCGCCGTCCTCCGGCAGTGCCCGCCGGGCATACTCCGGTTCCCCTGCCTGCAATACCTGGCAGCTCACCTGTTTGAGTTTTCCCGCCTCTTCCAGATAGTGCAGCCACTGCTCCACATAGACGGGTTTGCAGCCTGCCAGCAGGTTGAAATAGCCCCCGATGTCACTACGGCAGCCCTGTAGCAGCAAGCAGGCCAGGCCATCGTCGTTGCAGGCAAACTGCACCTCACCCTGCTGGGTCCAATCCAGCGCCTGGATGCGGATCTGGGCCTCGCCCCCGTTTGTCCCTGTACAGTGAAAGATAAACACCTGGCCACCCTGACAAGACTGTAAAGGGGCCATTGTAGCCCATTCGGCCGCGCTATGCGCCTCTGACCAGCCAGCACCAATGACAAGGCCGGCATTAAGCCGGCCTTGTCGGGGTAAGCAACAGCCTCAATGACTGATGCTGGCCAGCTTATCGAAGTAATCCGGGAAGGTCTTGGAGGTACAGCCCGGATCATTGATGGTCACCGGCGTGTCGCTCAAGGCCACCAGCGAGAAACACATGGCGATGCGGTGGTCGTTGTAGGTATCGATGGCAGCGTGCTTGAGTTGAGCGGCCGGCGTCACCTCGATGAAGTCCTCGCCTTCCACTACCTCGACCCCCAGCTTGCGCAGCTCGGTGGCCATGGCGGTGAGCCGGTCGGTCTCCTTCACCCGCCAGTTATAGATGTTGCGGATGGCCGTCTTGCCTTGGGCGAACAGCGCCGTGGTGGCGATGGTCATGGCCGCATCGGGAATGCGGTTGAGATCCAGATCCACCCCCTTGAGCTCACCCTGCTCCGCCAGGATATAGTCATCCCCCCAGGTGATCTTGGCCCCCATCTTCTCCAGCACATCGGCAAAGCGGATGTCCCCCTGGATGCTGTGCCGACCAATGCCGGTGACCTTGACCTTGCCCTTGATGGCGCCGGCGGCCAGGAAGTAGGAGGCCGAAGAGGCATCCCCTTCCACCAGGAAGTCACCGGGTGACTGATAGGACTGGTTACCCTTGATGTAAAAGGTCTGGTAGTTGTCGTGCTCAATCAGCACGCCAAACTGCTGCATGATGTGCAGCGTGATGTCGATGTAGGGCTTGGACACCAGCTCGCCCTGGATCTTGATCCGGGTATCGCCAGCGGCCAGGGGTGCCGCCATCAGGAAGGCGGTGAGGAACTGGCTGGAAACCGAGCCATTGATGTGTACCTCGCCACCCCACAGCCCCTTGGCGTCTATGGTCAGCGGCGGATAGCCTTCGTTCTTCAGATACTGGATCTGGGCCCCGGCTTCCCGCAGGGCATCCACCAGGTGCCCTATGGGGCGCTCTTCCATACGCGGCTCGCCGGTGAGGGTAAACTCCCCGGAGCCCAGGCACAGAGCCGCACACAGGGGGCGCATGGCGGTGCCGGCATTGCCCAGAAACAGCTGCAGCGGTTCCTTGGCGGCAAAGGGCCGTCCCAGCCCCTGCACCACGCACTGGGTCTTGTCGGCGGACAACTCGTAACGCACGCCCAGGCTCTGCAGGGCATTCAACATGTGACGGATATCGTCACTGTCCAGCAGGTTGGTCAGACGGGTGGTGCCGTGGGCCAGGGCGGCCAGCAACAGGGCACGGTTGGATACGCTCTTGGAGCCAGGCAGATTGACGGTGCCTTCGACCCGGGCAATGGGGTCCAGTGTCAGGCTATTCATAGACATCCTGTTCTAACATCTCAACGACTATGGGAAGGTAAGCAACTTAGCAGGCGGTGCCGGCCAGGGCAAGGCGAGTGGGGCCAAGAGGGGCGTCCTGCCCCTCTGTGAGCACCGTTAGCCCAGCACCTTGTCCAGGGCGGCAAAGAAGCGATCGTTCTCCGCCATGGTACCTATGCTCACCCGCAGGTGATTGGGCATGCCGTAACCGGCGATGGGCCGCACTATCACCCCCTCGCGCAGCAGGGCTTCGTACACGGGGCCGGCGGGACGCGCCAGATCCACTGTGATGAAGTTGCCACTGGAGGGGATATAGCCCAGACCACGGGCGCTGAAATAGGCCTCGTAGCGACCCATCTCACTGCGATTGAGGCGCACCGCCTCCGCCAGGTAGTCGGCATCGTCCAGGGTGGCCTGGGCGGCCACCAGGGCCAGGCTGTTGCAGTTGAAGGGCTCGCGCACCCGGTTCAGCACAGACGCCAACTCTGGGGTGGAGAGGGCGTAGCCCAGGCGCAGGCCGGCCAGACCGTAGGCCTTGGAGAAGGTACGGGTGACCACCAGATTGGGGAAGCGCTTGACCCAGTCGGCACTGGGTGCCCGCAGGGCCGGATCCATGTATTCGTTATAGGCCTCGTCCAGCACCACCAGGATCTCGGACGGCACCTTGGCAAGAAAGGCTTCCAGCTCGGCCGGCGGCAACACGGTTCCGGTGGGGTTGTTGGGGTTGGCGATGCAGATGAGCTTGGTCTTATCGGTGATGGCCGCCAGCATGGCATCCAGATCATGACCCCAGTCGCGAGCCGGCACCACCACCGCCTTGGCGCCATGGGCCTGGGTGGCCAGGGCATAGACGATGAAGGAGTACTGGGCGTAGATCACCTCATCCCCCTGCCCCACAAAGGTGTGGAACAGCAGATCGATCACCTCGTTGGAGCCATTGCCCAGGGTGATGCCGGCCGGATCCAAATCGAAGCAGTCCCCCAGCTTGTGCTTGAGGTAGTAGCCGTTGGCGTCGGGATAGCGGGTGAGATCCTTGAGGGCCGCGCTGATGGCCGCCTGGGCCTTGGGGCTCAGCCCCAGGGGGTTTTCGTTGGAAGCCAGCTTGACGCAGTTGCTGATCCCCAGCTCCCGCTCCAGCTCCTCGATGGGCTTACCGGCCTGGTAGGGATGCAACCCCGCCACCCCGGCATTGGCCTGCGCCAGATAATCCATAGTGTCCTCTTGATACGGCAATAGAGATTGATGTGATGATGAAAGGGCCCCGTAGGGCCCTTAGGTGTAATCCGGGGCCGCCTAGGCGTGCTGCTTGGCAAAACGCTCCATGAAGGCCACCAGTGCCTTGACGCCTTCCAGCGGCATGGCGTTGTACAGGCTGGCACGCATGCCGCCCACGATACGGTGCCCCTTGAGGGCCAGCAGACCGGCCTCCTTGGACTCCGCCAGGAAGGCGGCATCCAGGGCCGCATCCTTCAGCTGGAACGGCACGTTCATGCGGGAGCGGCAGTTCTTGGCCACCTTATTGCTGTAGAAGTCGCTGGCATCGATGTAGTCGTACAGGAAAGACGCCTTCTCGAGGTTGCGGGCTTCCATGGCCTGCAGACCACCCTGAGCCTTGATCCACTTGAACACCAGACCGGCCAGGTACCAGGAGTAGGTGGGCGGGGTGTTGAACATGGAGTCGTTGTCGGCGGTGACCTGATAATCGAAGATGCCGGGGGTATCCGGACGGGCCTTGCCCAGCAGGTCATCCCGCACCAGCACCACGGACAGGCCAGACGGGCCTATGTTCTTCTGGGCGCCGGCATAGATGATGCCGAACTGGCTCACATCCACGGGGCGGGAGAGGATGGTGGAGGACATGTCGGCCACCAGGGGCACACCGCCGGTCTGGGGCAGGTCGAACATCTCCACCCCTTCGATGGTTTCGTTGGGGCAATAGTGCACGTAGGCGGCATCGGCGCGGAACTGAGGCGCCGCCACCAGACTGAAGCTGCCGTCGTCACCCTTGATCACCCCTTCCACCGCCTGGATGTCGCCGTACTTCTTGGCCTCGGCCAGGGCAGCCTGGGACCAGTTGCCGGACAGCAGGTAATCGGCCTTCAGATTGGCGCCGCCCAGCAGGTTCATGGGCACGGCGGCAAACTGGCCGCGACCACCACCGTGCATGAACAGCACCTTGTAGTTGTCGGGCACCTGCATCAGCTCACGCAGATCCTTTTCCGCCTCGGCGGCCACCGCCATGTACTCCTTGCCCCGGTGGGACAGCTCCATCACCGAGACACCCAGGCCGGCAAAATTGACGAATTCCCGTTGGGCCTGAGCCATGACGTCCACCGGCAGCATGGCCGGACCTGCACAAAAGTTGTAAACGCTCTTATCCATCATCATCCTTTTCCGTTGGCGTTCCGTGAGGATCACTGCTTTTACACCTAACTGTGACGCGGCGCAAAGCATTTTCTTTGTCCGGATCCCGCTAGACAAAGGGCGACCCAATTGGGTCGCCCTTTTAACGGACATCCGTTTATTCGGCGTCGTTGCCCAGGTCGGCGTCGTCATCCTCCGCCGGCTCGGCAATCCGCTCCAGGCTGACCACCTCTTCCCCTTCCATGGTACGGATGAGGCGCACCCCGGCGGTGTTGCGGCCAATGATGCTCACCTCGCTGACGCGGGTCCGCACCAGGGTGCCACCGTTGGTGATGAGCATGATCTCGTCCTGCTCGTCCACCTGGATGGCGCCCACCACCTTGCCGTTGCGCTCGCTCACCTGGATGGAGATAACCCCCAGGGTGGCGCGGCTCTTGGTCGGGTACTCCGCCTGGGCGGTGCGCTTGCCATAGCCGTTGGCGGTGGCGGTGAGGATGGCCCCCTCGCCTTGCGGCACTATCAGGGACACCACCTTGTCGTCGTCACCCAGCTTCATGCCGCGCACCCCGGTAGCGGTACGGCCCATGGCGCGGACGTCCTCTTCATGGAAACGCACCACCTTGCCGGCGTCGGAGAACAGCATGATCTCGTCACCGCCATTGGTGATGGCCACGCCGATGAGGGCGTCGCCGTCGTTGAGGTTGATGGCCCGGATGCCGGAGCTCAGGGGACGGGCGAAGGCCGACAGGGCGGTCTTCTTCACGGTGCCGTCGCCGGTGGCGAAGAAGACGTACTTGTCGTCGTCGTAGGACTTCACCGGCAGTATGTTGGTGATGCGCTCATCCTCGTCCAGCGGCAACAGGTTGACGATGGGACGACCCCGGGCGGTACGGCTGGCCTCCGGCAGGTTATACACCTTGAGCCAGTACACCTTGCCGCGGCTGGAGAAGCACAAAATGGTATCGTGGGTGTTGGCCACCAGCATGCGCTCGATGAAGTCTTCATCCTTCATCCGGGTTGCCGACTTGCCGCGACCACCGCGACGCTGGGCCTCGTAATCGGACAGCGGTTGGTACTTGACGTAGCCTTCATGGGACAGGGTCACCACCACGTCGGTGGGGGTGATGAGGTCTTCCATGTTGATCTCGACGCTGGCCGCCTGGATTTGGGTGCGGCGGGCATCGCCAAACTGGGCCTTGACCGCCTCCAGCTCCTCGCGGATCACCTCCATCAGGCGCACCGGGCTGTTGAGGATATGCAGCAGCTCGGCGATCAGGGTCAGCAGTTCCTGGTACTCATCCAGGATCTTTTCATGTTCCAGGCCGGTCAGCTTGTGTAGGCGCAGATCCAGGATGGCCTGGGCCTGCTGCTCAGTCAGGTAATAGTGGCCATCACGGATGCCGAACTGCGGCTCCAGCCACTCGGGGCGCGCGGCGTCATCGCCGGCCCGCTCCAGCATGCTGGCCACGTTGCCCAGCTCCCAGGCGCGGGCAATCAAACCGGCCTTGGCTTCCGCCGGGCTGGCGGAGTGGCGGATCAGCTCGATGACCGGATCTATGTTGGCCAGGGCGATGGCCAGACCTTCCAAGATGTGGGCGCGATCCCGGGCCTTGCGCAGCTCGAACACGGTGCGACGGGTCACCACTTCACGGCGGTGATCGATGAAGGCCTCGAGGATCTCCTTGAGGTTCAGGGTCTTGGGCTGACCATTGACCAGCGCCACCATGTTGATGCCGAACACGTTCTGCATCTGGGTGTGGGCGTAGAGGTTGTTGAGCACCACCTCGGAGACTTCATTGCGACGCAGCTCGATCACCACCCGCATACCGTCCTTGTCGGACTCGTCGCGCAGGGCTGTGATGCCGTCGATCTTCTTGTCCTTGACCAGCTCGGCAATCTTCTCGATGAGGCGCGCCTTGTTCACCGTGTAGGGCAGCTCGGTGACGATAATGCTCTCTTTGCCGTTCTTGTCGTCGGTCTCGATGTGGGTCTGGGCCCGCACATAGATCTTGCCACGGCCGGTGCGGTAGGCATCTATGATGCCGGAGCGGCCATTGATGATGCCGCCCGTCGGGAAGTCGGGACCCGGCACCAGCTGCATCAGCTCGTCGATGGTCAGCTCACCGTTGTCGATGAGGGCCAGGGTGCCGTCCACCACCTCGGTGAGGTTGTGGGGCGGAATGTTGGTGGCCATACCCACGGCGATCCCGGAGGAGCCATTCACCAGCAGGTTGGGCACCTTGGTGGGCAGCACGGCGGGGATCTGCTCGGTGCCATCGTAGTTGGGCACCCAGTTGACGGTTTCTTTATCCAGATCCGCCAGCAACTCGTGGGCAATCTTGGCCATGCGAATTTCGGTATAACGCATGGCTGCCGCGGAGTCGCCATCCACGGAACCGAAGTTGCCCTGACCATCCACCAGCATGTAGCGCATGGAGAAATTCTGGGCCATCCGCACTATGGTGTCATAGACGGCACTGTCACCGTGGGGGTGGTACTTACCGATCACGTCCCCCACCACACGGGCGGATTTCTTGTAAGGCTTGTTCCAGTCGTTACCCAGCTCGTTCATGGCGAACAGCACGCGTCTGTGTACCGGCTTCAACCCGTCTCTCACATCCGGCAACGCCCGACCCACGATCACGCTCATGGCGTAATCCAGGTAGGAGCTCTTGAGCTCCTCTTCGATGTTGACCGGCGTGATCTCTCTGGCTAGATCACTCATATAAATCCTGTGTCCCTAACTTCAAATGTCTTGAACGCAATAGCCGGGCATTCTACCACAGCTCACGCCGTTTCCCCAGCATCCAACCTGGGTGGCTGTCACAGCTTAACCGCTTGGCTATAATGGCGTTTCCCTGGCACACGCCGTAACCGCCAACAAGAGACAGCCCCATGAATGTGGATCACCAGGAAATTGCCAAGTTTGAAGCCCTCGCCGACCGCTGGTGGGATCCGGAAGGGGAGTTCAAGCCCCTGCACCAGTTGAACCCGCTGCGGCTGGACTGGATCAGCGACCATTGCGACGGCCTGTTCGGCAAGCAGGTTCTGGATGTGGGCTGCGGCGGCGGCATACTGGCCGAGTCCATGGCCCTGCGGGGTGCCCAGGTGCTGGGACTGGACATGGGCCGCGAGCCCCTGCAGGTGGCGCGCCTGCACGCCCTGGAAACCGGGGTGGAGCTCAGTTACCAGCAAGGCACGGTGGAGGAGCTGGCGGCCCAGCGGCCGGGTCAGTTCGACGTGGTGACCTGCATGGAGATGCTGGAGCATGTGCCGGATCCGGCCTCGGTGGTGCGGGCCTGCGCCAGCCTGGTCAAACCCGGCGGCAAGCTGTTCTTCTCCACCATCAACCGCACCTTGAAGGCGAAACTGCTGATGATAGTGGCCGCCGAGCAGCTGCTGAAGATGGTCCCCAAGGGCACCCACGATCATGCCAAGTTCATCCAGCCCGCCGAACTCTCCCGCTATTGCGAGTCTGCCGGCCTGCTGCTGCGCCAGATGAGCGGTGTGGTCTACAACCCGCTGACCGGGCGGTTCCGCTTAAGCCCGGATGTGGACGTCAACTATCAGCTTTATTGTGAGCGACCCCTATGAGCCATTTTGCCGCCGTGCTGTTCGATCTGGATGGCACCTTGCTGGACACGGCGCCGGATCTGGGCGCCGCCGTCAACCATGTGCTGCACACCCAGGGGCAGGCGCCGCTGGCCGAGGCCCATATTCGGCGCATCGCCTCCGACGGCGCCCTGGGGCTGCTCAAGGCCGGCTTTGGCGAGGAGCAGCTAGCCCAACTGGACACCCCCAGCCTGCGTCAGGCGCTGCTGGATCACTATGCCGCCCACCTCTATGAGGGCACCCGCCCCTATCCGGGCATGGTGGAATTCATCGCCTGGCTCAACCGGCACGCCATCCCCTGGGGCATAGTCACCAACAAGCCGGCCTTTCTCACCGAGCCCCTGATGGCCCAGGTGACTGAGCTGCCCGGCTGCGGCGTCATCGTCAGCGCCGATACCCTGCCGGTGCGCAAGCCCCACCCCGATCCCCTGCTCTTTGCCTGCCGCCAGTTGGCGGTGGATCCCAAGCAGAGCCTCTATGTGGGGGATCATGTGCGGGACATCGAAGCGGGTCGCGCCGCCGGCATGCAGACCGCCATCGCCGGCTGGGGCTATCTGGATCCTGACGAGTCACTGAGCGACTGGCAGGCCGATCACTGCTTTGCTGATGTACAAAGTCTGCACCACTGGCTGAGGCAGCCTTGACGAGTAAACCGCTGGGTTAAATAACCCGGCTTTTTTTTTTATCCCGCCCAAACGCCGACTCCGGCTGGCCTGAAAAGATCTATCCACAGCATACCTTTCATTTTTGGGGCTTGAACGCACCCAGTCATCACACTATGTTGTGCCTCATCAAGATAATTGACACCATATGTAGTGAGCACTGGGTGTCCACTCTTTGTCTAAGGAAGCGCCATGAACACCAATCTGAATGTCACCAAGCGGGACGGTCGGACCGAGCCGCTGGATCTGGAAAAAATCCACCGCGTCGTCACCTGGGCCGCCCAGGGTCTGGACAACGTCTCCGTCTCCCAGGTGGAGCTGCGGGCCCATATCCAGTTCTACGCAGGCATCAAGACCGCTGACATTCATGAGACCCTGATCCGTGCCGCCGCCGACCTCATCAGCGCAGAGACCCCGGATTATCAATACCTGGCGGCACGCCTGGCGCTGTTCCACCTGCGCAAGAAGGCCTATGGCGAATTCACCCCGCCCAGCCTGTTAGCCCAGGTACAGACCCAGGTGGCCGCCGGTCGCTACGATGCCCACCTGCTGCGGGATTATGATGCCAGCGACTGGGCCGAGCTGGACCAGCATCTGGATCACAACCGGGACCTGCAATTTGCCTACGCCGCCATCAAACAGCTCGAAGGCAAATACCTGGTGCAGGATCGCGTCAGCGGCCAGATCTTCGAGAGCCCGCAGTTCCTCTACATGCTGGTGGCGGCCTGCCTGTTCTCCCACTATCCCAAGGCCAGCCGGCTGGGCTACATCAAGCGCTTCTACGACGCCTGCTCCACCTTCAAGATCTCCCTGCCCACCCCCATCATGTCCGGGGTGCGCACACCGACCCGCCAGTTCAGCTCCTGCGTGCTGATCGAGTGCGATGACAGCCTGGACTCCATCAATGCCACCGCCTCGGCCGTGGTGCGCTATGTCTCCCAACGGGCCGGCATCGGCATCAACGCCGGCCGCATCCGCGCCCTGGGCTCGCCGATTCGCGGCGGTGAAGCCTTCCATACCGGCTGCATTCCCTTCTATAAGTACTTCCAGACGGCGGTGAAGTGCTGCTCCCAGGGCGGCGTGCGCGGTGGCGCGGCCACCGTCTTCTATCCCCTGTGGCATCGGGAGGTGGAATCCCTGCTGGTGCTGAAGAACAACCGCGGGGTGGAAGATAACCGGGTGCGGCATCTGGACTACGGCGTGCAGATCTCCCGCCTGCTCTATCAGCGTCTGCTGCAAGGTGGCGACATCAGCCTGTTCAGCCCGGCGGACGTGCCCGGTCTTTATGACGCCTTCTTTGCCGATCAGGACGAATTCGAGCGCCTGTATCGGCAGTACGAGGCCGATCCGGCCATCCAGAAGAAGACGCTCAAGGCGCTGGATCTCTTCTCCTTGCTGATGCAGGAGCGCGCCGGCACGGGTCGTATCTACATTCAGAACGTGGATCACTGCAACACCCACAGCCCCTTCGATCCCGTCAAGGCACCCATCCGCCAGAGCAATCTGTGCATGGAGATCGCCCTGCCGACCCAGCCGCTGAACGATCTGAAGGATGACCACGGCGAGATTGCCCTGTGTACCCTGTCCGCCATCAACCTGGGGGCCCTGACGAGCCTGGATGAACTGGCCAACCTGAGCGATCTGGTGGTGCGCGCCCTGGATGCCCTGCTGGATTATCAGGACTACCCGGTGCCGGCCGGTAAGAATGGCGCCCTCTGGCGCCGACCGCTGGGGGTGGGTGTCATCAACTACGCCTATTACCTGGCCAAGCATGGCGTGAAATACTCTGACGGCTCTGCCCTGGCCTTGACCCACAGAACCTTCGAGGCGTTGCAATATCACCTGCTCAAGGCCTCCAACCAACTGGCCCGGGAGCAGGGTGCCTGCCCGCGCTTTGCCGACACCCAGTATGCCCAGGGCGTACTGCCCATCGACACCTACAAGCGGGATCTGGACGCCCTGTGTGACGAGCCGCTACACCTGGACTGGGAAACCCTGCGGGCCGAGATCCGGCAATACGGGCTACGCAACAGCACCCTCACCGCCCTGATGCCGTCCGAGACCTCCAGCCAGATCGCCAACGCTACCAACGGCATAGAGCCGCCCCGCGGCCTCATCAGCGTCAAGGCATCCAAGGACGGCATACTGCGCCAAGTGGTGCCGGACTACGCCCAGCTCAAGGACGCCTACGAGCTCTTGTGGCAGCAACCCGGCAACGACGGCTATTTGCAGCTGGTGGGCATCATGCAGAAGTTTGTCGATCAGTCCATCTCCGCCAACACCAACTATGACCCGAGCCGCTTCGAGGGCGGGCGGGTGCCCATGAAACAGCTGATCAAGGATCTGGTTACCGCCTACAAGCTCGGCATCAAGACACTCTACTACCACAACACCCGGGACGGTGCCGAGGATGCCCAGCACAGCGCCGATGACAGTTGCGCCGGTGGCGCCTGCAAGATCTGATGTTGACCAGGGCGGCTCGCCGCCCTCTTTCGGAATAGAAGAGCCCATGGCCTATCAAAGTTTCAGCAAGACCCCCAATAACGCCCTCGCCGAGCCCATGTTTTTCGGTCAACCGGTGAACGTGGCCCGTTACGATCAGCAGAAGCACCCCATCTTCGAGCAGCTGATCGAAAAGCAGCTCTCCTTCTTCTGGCGACCCGAAGAGGTGGACTTGTCCCGGGATCGCATCGAGTTCGCCGCCCTGCCGGCCCACGAGCAGCATATCTTCCTGTCCAACCTCAAGTACCAGATACTGCTGGACTCCATCCAGGGCCGCAGTCCCAGCGTCGCCCTGCTGCCGGTGGTCTCCTTGCCGGAGCTGGAAACCTGGATCCAGACCTGGGCCTTCTCTGAGACCATACATTCCCGCTCCTACACCCATATCATCCGCAACCTGTTTGCCGATCCCAGCAAGGTGTTTGACGAGATAGTGCAGAACCCCCACATCATAGCCAGAGCCGACGACATCGCCGGCTACTACGATGCGCTGATCCAGGGGGTGCAGGCGTGGCAGGCCAGTGGCGCGCAGGCTGCCAGCCGTGAGTTGAAGAAGCAGCTCTACCTCTGCTTGATGAGCATCAACGCCCTGGAGGCCATCCGCTTCTATGTCAGCTTTGCCTGCTCCTTTGCCTTTGCCGAGCGCAAGCTGATGGAAGGCAATGCCAAGGTGATCCGGCTGATCGCCCGGGATGAGGCCCTGCACCTCACCGGCACCCAGCACATGCTGAACCTGCTGCAACACGGCAAAGACGATCCCGAGATGGTGGAGATAGCCCAGGCGTGCCGGGAGCAATGCATAGCACTGTTTGTCAGTGCTGCGCAGCAGGAGAAGGACTGGGCCGCCTACCTGTTCAAGGACGGCTCCATGATAGGTCTCAACCAGGAGATCCTGAGCCAGTACGTGGAATTCATCACCAACGTGCGCATGCAGGCCGTGGGGCTGCCCGCCCCCTTCGCTCCTCGTCCCAACCCCCTGCCCTGGCTCAACGCCTGGCTCAGCTCCGATCAGGTGCAGGTGGCCCCGCAAGAGGTGGAGGTGAGCTCCTATCTGGTGGGGCAAATCGATGCCGAAGTCAGTGCCGGCGACCTGGCAGAGTTGACGCTCTGATGAGCCAGCTGGTGGAGGAGGTCGTGACGGTGGCTTGTGAGGCGGGCGAGAGCCTGCTGAGCGCACTGGAGCGGCAAGGCCATCGGGTGGAATATCAATGCCGGCAGGGCTACTGTGGTGCCTGCCGGCTGCCACTGGCGGACGAATCTCAACCACAGGCATTGACGTACCTGCGACCGCCCCTGGCCTGGCATGAGGATAACGAGGTGCTGACCTGCTGTGCCCACGCCAGCACCCCCGTCTGCCTCAAGCTTACTTGAGGTTGATCTGCACCTTGGACTGCCCCTGACGCTTGAGGGCGATCTCCTCGGCCGTCTGCCAGCTCACGGCGCCATTGAGCTCCTGTGGTTGCTCCGGCGCACAGATAAACCACTGATCTGCCATCTGCAATCGCGCCCCCACAGAATATTGCTGACCCTGAAACCAGCAGACTCGCTGGTTAAGCGCCCCGGGTTCCACCAGCACCCCCAGGGACTGACCGCCCGTGTTGGCCGCCAGACCCGGCAGACAATAGAGTCCGCCCAACAGCACCCATGTTGCTCTCATATGGTCTCTCCTGTGGTATCATCCGCGATCGCGTATAAACAAAAAGCGCCCCTTAGGGCGCTTTAATCGACTCTGACGGCACCCATTCCGGGCACCTCATCACCATTATTGAACGATGGTGACGTTCTCAGCTTGAGGACCCTTTTGGCCTTGAGTCACGCTGAACTGCACGCGTTGACCTTCAGTCAGAGTCTTGAAACCGGGAGCGTTGATCGCTCTGAAGTGTACAAATACATCCGGGCCTTGGTCTTGCTCGATGAAGCCGAAACCTTTGGTCTCATTGAACCACTTAACCTTGCCAGTGCGGACGTCAGACATAATCAATTTCCTAAATATCAAAATAACTAGATGCCTTGTTCAGGCAGTACCAGCTTGAGAGGCAGCAAACTATTGCTAACGACCGCTACAAGCTGTTTGCATTGTAACCAATGCCCTAGGCATGTCAATCGACTTATTTTCAAGAATTCCGGGAATTTTGTAACGAAATCACTGTCGACAAAGCTGGCCTCATTTCAGGGCCCAATAATGCAGCAAACCGGCCAATCCATGAGCAAAAAGAATCTATTTTTCAAAAAGATGAAAAACTGTCTCATGGTTCACGATTTTAGATGGACATCAGGTTCTTAACCCCTAAGCCTCCCCTAAGATGAAGGACTACCTCACCACAGGGTTCAGGTAGACAGGCGCAATGGCAGGCCTGCTGCTGGCCGGATGCCATAGCCGGGTGCGTCACAGTCCCACGGTTGTGCAGGATGATCGGACCAAAAACATGAAGATAATTTTGTTAGGCGCCACGGGTCAGGTAGGTCAAGCACTGTTGCAACAGGCCCTGGCTGAGCCAGCCATTACACAGATCACGGCCCCCACCCGCCAACCCTTGCCCCTCCATGACAAGTTGTGCAACCCGGTCATCGATTTTGCCCAGCTGCCCACGGAGGCAGAGTGGTGGCAGGCGGATGCCCTGCTCAGTGCCCTGGGCACCACCCGCCGGCAGGCTGGCTCCTTGGCCGCCTTTCGCGCCGTGGATTTGGCCATCAATCTGGCCTGTGCCCACGCCGCCCGTCAGCACGGGACCCTACGATACGGCCTGGTTTCCGCCCTGGGCGCCAATGCCAAATCCTGGGTGCCTTACCCTCAAATCAAGGGCGAGCTGGAACTAGCCGTTCATCAGTTGGACTTCGAGCAGTTGGTACTGATCCGCCCCGCCCTGCTGGATGCTCCGAATAGGCCGGAGCCACGCCCCATGGAGGCCCTCGGGCTTTGGCTGAGCCGGCGTGTGAGCCGTCTGCTGCCCGCCCGCTATCGTCCAGTGACACCTAGTGCCGTGGCCGCCACCCTGCTGGCCGCGATCCAGCACGATATCCCAGGGGTACAGATCATCGAATCCGAGCAGATACAGACCCGCAACAAGCCAGACAACAATCCCCCCCAGACCCGCCTGCAACGTCCCGTCTGATCCCAAGGCATGGGCAGTCGGGTCCGGTCCCTGTTATGCTCGGAGCAGATGGCATAGAAAAAGAAGGAGAACAGCATGTACGAATTCACCCTGCCCGACATGGGCTGTCAACACTGCGTCAACACCATCACGGAAACGCTCACCCAGGCAGATCCCACCGTAGCCCTGCGTTTCGAACTGCCCAGCCACAAGCTGGAGGTGACCAGCCAGCTGGCCCGCTCCGTCATTGCCCGCAAGCTCGAAGAGCTGGGCTATCCGCCGGCCGAATAAGCTCCAAAACATAAAGGCGCCATCAGGCGCCTTTTGTTTATCTGGACAAGGGCTTAGGCCGTCACGGCCTGGGCCGCATAGGCCTCCTCGAACACCTGCCGCAGCCGGCGCAGACCTTCTTCGATCAATTCGGGCGGCGTGTGGCTGAAGTTCAGACGCAAGTAGCCTACCGGCGGCTCATCATCGGCAAAGAAGGCTTCACCCGGCATGAAGGCCACCTGATTGGCCAGCGCCTGCTTGAGCAGCGGCCGGGTGTCCATGGGGCGCTTGAGTTTGAGCCAGACAAACAAGCCGCCAGAGGGCACCTGCCAGTCCGCCAGATCGGCAAATTGCTCGGCCAGTGCCTTGGCAAAGGCATCACGGCGCAGGCGGTAGAAATCCTGCAGCTTGGCCAATCGCGCTTGCTTGTCCGCCGAGCGCATGTACTCCAGCGCCAGCCACTGACCGGGTCGGTTGGTGTGCAGATCGGAGGCCTGCTTGAGGCGCACCAGGTGCGGCATCAGACTGGGATGGGCAATCAGATAGCCGACCCGGATGCCAGGCATCAGTATCTTGGAGAAGCTGCCTTGGTAGATCCAGGGAGCGGACTTGAGCAGGGAGCAGATGGGCGGCTTGGCCACACCATCATAATCCAGCTCGCAGTAGGGCTCGTCTTCCAGCAGCGGCAGTTGATGGCGATCCAGCAAGGCGGCCACCGCCTGGCGCGCCGCCACCGAATAGCACAGACCAGACGGATTCTGGAAGCTGGGAATGAGATAGCTAAATCGCGGAGCCTGGCTGCGGATCACCGCGTCCATCTGCGCCAGATCCGGCCCAGTCTCACCCAGGGGCACACCGACACAGCGGGCCTGGAACAGCCGGAAGCACTGCAGCGCCGCCAGATAAGTGGGGGACTCCACCAGCACGGGACTCTCCGGATCCAGGAACAGCTTGGCCACCAGATCCAGCCCCTGCTGGGAACCGGAGATCACCAGCACCTGACTGGCCTCGCACTGCAGACCCTTCTCCCGGGCCGCGGCGGCAATGGCTTCCCGCAGCTCGGGCTCCCCTTCACTCATGCCATATTGCTTGATTTGCGGTGGCAGGGCCGCCCAGTTGGGCTCGGGGAAGCTGTCGGCGGCCGGCAGACCACCGGCAAAGGAAATCACCCCGGGCTGCTGGGCCGCAGCCAGTATTTCCCGAATGATGGAAGAAGAAAGCGTGCTGATCCGCTGGGCAAACATAAAAGGCTCCGTGGCAAAAAGGTCCCTGTAGACGGGTTGCATTTGCCGGGCTAAGCCGGTAAGTAGGTCAACTCGGTTGACGTATATTGCCAGCAGCAAGGATTAAGTCAATATGATTGACCCACAGGAGCAGGCCACCCTCAATCAGGCCCTGGAGCTGTTTCACTTTGCCTTTCGCGCCTTCACCCTGGGACCGGATGCCGTGCTGGCTGAACAGGGACTACAGCGGGTCCATCATCGGATCCTCTATTTCGTCGGTCGCTATCCGGATCTCAGCATCAACGATCTGCTGGGTATCCTCTCGGTGAGCAAACAGGCGCTCAATGCCCCCCTGCGTCGCCTGCTGGAGCTGAACCTGATCCAGGCCAGTCAGGATCCCCAGGACAGACGCATCAAGCGGCTGCAACTGACCGAGACAGGCCATCAGCTGGAACAACGCCTGTCCGGCAGCCAGCGGGAGCTGATGGCCCGAGTGTTTGCCCATCACGGCGCCCCCAGTGAGGCCGCCTGGCGGGAGATCATGGGCACCATTGCCGACTGGCAGTTGCCGGCGGTGCGCCGCGCCCCTACTCCTCGAGCGGAATAAATTCCTCCACCGCCGCACCGCACTCGGGGCACTCCCAATCCTCCGGCAGGGTGTCCAGCGGGGTGCCCGGAGGGATGCCATCTTCCGGCAGTCCGTGGGCGTCATCGTAGATAAAGCCGCATACCTCACATTGCCATCGCATGTGCACTCTCCTGTGTTGGGCCAAAAATAAAGGAGCCATAGCGGCTCCTTGCAGGAAAGAGGGAACCGGTTCGGCTCCCTTGAGTGTAGGCGGCCTCAGAGGGCTGCCAGCAGGATCTGACGCACCCGCTCCAGGGTGACGGACTGGTGCTCCCCCAGGATCACGAAGCCGTGCTGATTGAGGCGCTCCAATACCTCCCCCAGATTCTCCTCCTTCACTCCGTAATCGGACAGACGGGTGGCAACCCCCACGGATTCAAAGAAGGCGCGGGTTTGGGCGATGGCCGCCTCGGCACGCGCCTTGTCCGCTCCCTCGGTGATACCCCAGATCCGCTCGCCATACTGCACCAGCTTGTCCAGCTTCTCATCCAGCTGCAGGGTCAGCAGAGCCGGCAGCACCACCGCCAGGGTTTGGGCATGATCCATGCCGAACAGGGCCGTCAGTTCATGGCCAATCATGTGGGTAGTCCAGTCCTGGGGCACACCGGCACCAATCAGGCCATTGAGGGCCAGGGTGGCGGTCCACATCAGGTTGGCCCGCACCTCGTAATTTTCCGGCTCCGCCAGAGCCCGCGGCCCCTCTTCGATCAGGGTCAGCAGCAGACCTTCGGCCAGCCGGTCCTGCACCTTAGCCCCGGTGACATAGGTCAGGTATTGCTCGGTGACGTGCACGAAGCTGTCGATGATGCCATTGCCCACCTGGCGGGCCGGCAGGGTATAGCACTTGCTGGGATCCAGCACGGAGAAGCGCGGATAGACCAGGGGATTGGTGAAGAACAGCTTCTCGTTGTAGCTCTGGGTGATCACAGATTGCACCCCTGCGTTCACCGAACCGCCGCCTGCAGGCAGATTGATCTGGCGATTGGCGCGACTGATGACGGCGCCGCAGTTCATCTCCGACCCCGTGGCCGGCAGGGTCAACACGGTTCCTAATGGCAGGGCACGATGAATACCCTTGCCGGCGTGCAGCAGAATGTCCCAGGGATCACCCAGTTCCCAGCAGGCCGCCGCCGCCAAAAACTTGGTGCCGTCGATCACTGAGCCGCCGCCCACGGCCAGCAAGAAGTTGATGCTCTCGGCCTTGATGATCTCGAGTCCCTTCATCAGGGTCTCATAGGTGGGATTGGGCTCGATACCGCCGAATTCAAAGAGTTGGCGCCCAGACAAGGCACTCTTCACCTCATCTAGCACACCATTGCGCAGCACGCTGCCGCCACCATAAGTAATGAGAATACGGGCATTCTCTGGAATTTCTCGCCCAAGGGCTGCGATCTGGCCTTCACCAAATAGGATTTTGGTCGGGTTCTGAAATTCAAAGTTCAACATGCTCTTTCTCCTCTTAAATGGCTCAAATGGAGTGTTTTATCTTCCTTACCATGAACACTTTTTTAGCAACGGGCCGACAAGATACCACTGTTTCCCTCAAAAATTGCTGAAAAATCCAAGTTTTGTGAGCAACTGGCCGTTAATTGAGCCCTTGGCCCTGATCACAGTGCCAGACGGTAACAATACCGCCCAATGTTGCAGATTATTCACATGTTTTCACATTGGCTGTCACATAAGCCGCCTAGCATCGAGCCGCCTGAACAAAGGAGCATATCCAAAAGGAGCTTACGCAGAATGAAACGACTTGCCCCCCTCGCCCTGCTGTGTGGCGGCCTCTTGCTGGCCGGTTGCAACAGTGATGACGACAGCGCCCGCAGCAGCAGCCCGAGCGTGAAAACCGCCAAACATGTGCTCTTCTTCCTGGGCGACGGCATGGGGATCACCACCCTGACCGCTGCCCGCATCTATGCCGTAGGGGAAGACGGCAACCTGACCATAGATACCTTGCCGGAGACGGCGTTTCTCAAGACCTATTCCCACGATTCCCAGGTCACCGACTCCGCCCCCTCCATGGCCGCCTACATGACCGGCGTCAAGAGCAACAACGGCGTCATCAGCATGGATGCCAACGCCACCCAGGAAGACGATTGTGCCGACAGCGCCGGTAGCGCCGTCACCACCCTGCTGGAGCTGGCCAAGGCCAAGGGCATGGGCACAGGTGTGGTCACCAGCACCCGGGTGACCCACGCCACCCCTGCCGCCACCTATTCCCACATCTGTAACCGGGATCTGGAATATGACATCGCCGCCCAACTGGTACCGGGCACCGACAGCTTCAACAGCGCCCTGGGTGATGGGGTGGATCTCATCCTCGGCGGCGGCCGCAAATACTTCCTGCCCAAGAGTGCCGGCGGCGGTCGCAGCGACGAGCGCAATCTGGTGAGTGAGCTGCAGGCCCTGGACTACCAGTACGCCAGCAACCTCAACGAGCTGGTGGCCGCCGACACCAGCAAGCGCCTGCTGGGGCTGTTTAACAGCAGCCACCTCTCCTATGACCTGGACCGCCTCAACGGGGATGCCCCCACGGAGCCGTCCCTGGCGGAGATGACTGCCAAGGCCATCGACATGCTGGGCAGCAAGGAAGAGGGCTTCTTCCTGATGGTGGAAGGCGGGCGCATCGACCACGCCCTGCACGACACCAACGCCAAGCGGGCCCTGCAGGATACCGTCGCCTTCGACAACGCCATCAAGACGGCGCTGGACAAGATGAAGGTGATCGACCCCGACCTGTCCGAGACCCTGATCGTGGTCACCGCCGACCATGACCACACGCTGGTGCTCAATGGCTACGCCCAACGGACCGGCAAGACCACCGCGAGCCAGGCCGGCGTCCTCGGGGTGGTGAAGAACTACGGCGGCAGCAGCGCCGGTGAACCCGCCACCGACGCCGATGGCGCCCCCTACACCATCATCGGCTTCGGTAACGGCTCCAACCGCATCGACGGCCCCCGTGAGGCCCTGGATGACGACACCACCAGCGCCGACGACTACCGCCAGGAGGTGGTGTTCAAGACCGGCACCCCGGGTAGCGAGTCCCACGGCGGCACCGATGTGTTTCTCGGCGCCATCGGCCAGGGGGCCGACAGCTTCCACGGTGTGATGGAAAACACCGCCGTATTCGACAAGATCAAGGCCGCGGCCGCTCTGTAACCGACTCAAGGAGCCTACACCCATGTTTAACAAGACCCTGCTGGCCAGCGCCTTGCTGTCCGCTCTGATGGCCACCCAGGCCTCGGCCGCCACCGCCAAGAACGTCATCTTCTTTCTGGGCGATGGCATGGGCCCCACCACTGTCACCGCCAGCCGCATCTACAAGGTGGGTGAAGCCGGCCAGCTGACCATGGAGACCCTGCCCCGCACCGCGCGGATCAAGACCTTCTCCAACGATGCCCAGACCACCGACTCCGCGCCCTCCATGTCCGCCTACATGACAGGGGTGAAGATGAACAACGAAGTCATCTCCATGAGCAGCGATACGGTGGCCGAGTCGGTGAAAAAGGACGCCAACGGCAATTCCGGTCTGTCCGGTTGCAGCACCGGCAATGGTGAGGCCGCCACCACCCTGCTGGAGCTGGCCAAGGCCGCCGGCAAGAAGGTAGGCGCCATCACCACCACCGAGCTGACCCACGCCACCCCGGCGGCGACCTTCGCCCACATCTGTCATCGCAACGCCTACTACGACATCGCCGCCCAAGCGATCCCCGGCGGCAGCGGCTTCAACAGCGCCCTGGGTGATGGAGTGGATGTGCTGATGGGTGGCGGCGCCAACTACTGGACCCCCTATGACGCCACCAGCAACCCCAAGGGCCGCGCCGACGGCCGGGATCTGCCGGCCGAGCTGGTGAGCCAGGGCTGGAGCAGCGTGACCACCCAGTCCGAACTGGCGGCCCTGGATCCGGCCAGCCAGTCCCGGGTGATCGGCCTCTTCTCCAAGACCTCCCACCTGGCCTACGACCTGGATCGCCAGGCCGACGCCAGCAGCACAGAGCCGTCACTGGCGGAGATGACCGCCAAGGCCATCGACCTGCTGGCCACCGGCGAGCAGGGCTACTTCCTGATGGTGGAAGGGGGCCGTATCGACCACGCCCTGCACGGCACCAATGCCAAGCGGGCGCTGCAGGATACCGTCGCCTTCGATGAGGCCATCCAGACCGCCCTGGACAAGGTGGATCGGGAGAACACCCTGATCGTGGTGACCGCGGATCACGACCACACCATGACCATCAACGGCTACTCCGCCCTGGGCAACCCCATCCTGGATCTGGTGAAGGAAGGCAGCGATCTCACTGTGAAGCGAGATCTGGACGGCAACGCCATCACCACCCTGGCCTTCGGCAACGGCCCCAACCGCAAGGAAGTCCGCGAAGACCTGACCTCAGAGCAGGTGATGGCCGATGACTACCTGCAAGAAAGCGGCGTCAAGCTCTCCTCCGAAACCCACGGTGGCGGCGATGTGATGCTGTTTGCCGACGGCGCCGGTGCCGAAACCTTCAAGGGCACCCTGGACAACACCCAGGTGTTCGGCAAGATCAAGAGCGCCATGGGCCTGTGATCCATCCGGCCACGGCAAGCCCCTGCCGTGGCCCCTTCATGCGACAAGGACACCCTATGCAATCCCTCCGCCCCCTCCTCGGCCTGCTGGCCCTGCTGAGCCCGGCCCTGTGGGCCAGCCCAATGCCGGATCTGATGGCCACATTGCAGTTTGACAGCCGCGAGATGAGTGCCGACGGCATCGACCAGCGCCACAGCTACCGCGAGACCTGGATCCGCCAGGGCCATACCCTGTGGAGCGAACGCCAGATCCCCGAGTCCGTGCGTCACGCCTTCGAGCAGCAGCACGAACACAGCAAGACCCCTCACAAGCACTTCATCCCCGAGATGGCGGCCCGTTGGGTCACCCAGGATGCCGATGGCCAGTTTCATCTGGAATACGTAGACGGCGACCATAAACAGCGAGTCTTCTACCCGGCCACCGAATACGGCCAGGCGGGCTTTCGCCCCGACTGGGCGCAACTGAGCCGGCTGTTTGACCCGGCCCAGCTCAAGGAGCTGACCGCCACCGGCGAGACCGGCGAACACGACAGCCGCTGGTATGAACGCCGTCAGGGCGACCAGATCCTGCGGGTGCTCTGGTCCGACAGCCTGCAGCTGGCCCTGGCCATCGACCGTCAGACCCAGGACGGCTATCGCCAGTACCATATGCGCGCCACCCTGGCGCCGGCCCTGCCCAGCCCCCTGCCCTGGCAACAGCTGACCGACTACCAGCAAAAAGAGGTCAGCGACTTCCTCGACTGACGGTGGGCCCAGCCCCGCCGGCGGCTAAGCGCACAAAAAAGCGGCAAACGCACCGCCAAACCGGCAGATTGTGAGACAAGACAACTCCAGGGGATTGATCTGTCAGACAATAAGGGCAAAATACAGCAGCCGCCGGTATAGCTCAGTTGGTAGAGCAGCGCATTCGTAATGCGAAGGTCGTAGGTTCGACTCCTATTACCGGCACCATATAAAACAAAGGGTTAGCTTATTCATGAGGCTGACCCTTTGTGTTTTGTGGCTTCATCCCCCTCTTTTTCGATTGGCTACCCTGCACACTTGCTCGCCATCGTCGCGGCTATCAAATTACGGCAAGCCCCGCAGACTTCTCCAGCCCAGCAGAGCGGCGGCGAGCCCATCGGCGAGCGGCTAAGCCGCCTGCAGGCCTCGCCACACTACCGCCATGGCGCCTTCACCAACCCGGAGCCCGCTCCTTCCCCGCTGGTGGCCTCCCCGCAGACGGCGGCCCGCCAGGGCAACGCCAGTCCGGTGGAGGAACAGTAAGCCCGGGCGTCCGCCCTGGTTTTTCATCCCATGCCTGGCCAGCTGCGCCCCTGTGCCGCTGGCGCTGACGCGCAAGGGCCCGGTCTTTTGAGCCCGTTGCCCCTCTGGCCAGCCCTCTGGCCGGGCTAGCCGAACTGGGGACTTTCGCTGGCTTGGTTATTGCTTCTGCCTCTGCCCGTAATGGATGGAACATATCCTGGTGGTTAGGAGTAGGGATGAGAATTAAGACCAAGCTGATGCTGGCCATTTTAGGGACCGGCGTGTTGCCCCTTATTTGTGCGATGGGGGTGATCAGTTTCTCCATCTCGGATCAGCTGGGCAGCGCCCTGTACCAGCAGTCCGCCGACAAGCTCACCGCCGTGCGGGAGGTGCGGCGGGAGCAGATCCACGACTATTTCCAGCAACTGCAGACCATAGTCACCAGCCTGGCGGACAGCCCCAATACGGCGCTGGCCATGCGGGATCTGGCCAACGGCTTCGAGGCCGATGCCCAGCCCGACGCCCAGGAGCAGGCTGCGCTCAAGGTTTTTTATCAGCAGACGGTATTGAAGCAGTATCAGCAGCAGGATCCGGCCGCGGACGCCCGCCTGATGGACGACTATCTGAGTCAGGCCGACGGCGCCATGCAGTTCTATCAGGCCCGCTACCTGGCACAGAACCCCAACCCCCTGGGGGCCAAGGCCAAGCTGGATCAGGCAGCGGCCAAGGGCAAGTTCGCCTCCCGCTACGATCGCTACCACGGCACCTATCACCCGGTGTTCCGCAAGATGCTGGACGAGTTCGGTTTCTACGATCTCTTCCTCATCAACGAGCAAGGCCGGGTGGTCTACTCGGTGTTCAAGGAGGCGGATTTTGCCGCCCCCCTGGCCAGCGGGGCCTTGGCCAGTTCCGGCCTGGCCCGCGCCTGGCACGCCGCCCAGCAGGCGGACCGCGGTCAGGTGCGCCTCACCGACTTTAGCCCCTATTTCCCCTCCTACGGCGCCCCGGCGGCGTTCTTGAGCGTGCCCATCTTCGAGGGGGAGAGCCGCCTCGGCAGCTTGATAGTGCAGCTGCCCCAGGCTCAGCTCAACGATCTGATGACCAGCCGCCAGCAGTGGACCAACCTGGGCCTGGGCCAGACCGGCGAGGCCTTCCTGGTGGGGGCCGACGGCCTGGCGCGCTCCGACAGCCGCCTGCTGCTGACCGAGCCGGACCGCTTCCTGGCGGAGGTGGGCGCCAGCGGGCAGCAGAGCCCCGCCGCCCTGCAGGCCATGGCGGATCGCCACATCGCCACCGGCTACCTGCAGCTGGACCAGGATCTGGTGCAACGGGGTCTGGCCGGTGAGTCGGCGGTGATCCAGGGGACGGATTATGCCGGTCGGCAGGCCATCCTCTCCTTTGCCCCGGTGGAGGTGATGGGCCAGACCTGGCTGGTGGTGGCCCAGATGATGCGGGACGAGGCCAACGCCTCCTTGCTCAGCATACTGGGCAGCCTCACCCGGGATACCCTCATCATACTGCTGGTGGTGGTGGTGCTGGCGGTGCTGGTGGGCCTCACCACGGCCCGCAAGCTGGTGTCGCCCCTGCGGGAGCTGGTGGACTCCTTCCAGGAGCTGGCCCGCGGCCAGGGCAACCTGGGGGTCCAGCTGGCCAGTGCCCGGCGCCAGGACGAGATCGGTGAGTTGTCGGTGGCCTTCAACGCCTTCATCGGCAACATACGCCAGATCGTGCTGGAGGTGACGGCGGCTGCCGGCGAGCTCAAGCAGGTGGCCCAGCGCCAACGCCAGCAGATGAGCCAGACCCTGAGCGGCATGACGGAGCAGCGGGCCAAGTCCCAGAACATCGCCAGCGCCATGACGGAGTTTGCCGCCTCCATCGACGAGGTGGCCCGCAACAGCCAGGACACCTTCGATGCCATGACCCAGGCCGATGCGGTGACCGCCGCCGGTGCCGGCAAGGCCAACCGCTCCGCCGGCGACATCCAGCAACTGGCCCAGGGCACTCAGGCCTCGGCCGACGCCATGGGCCAGCTGAGCCAGCAGATCCAGGACATCAGCAGCGTGCTGGAGGAGATCAACGGCATCGCCGCCCAGACCAGCCTGCTGGCGCTCAACGCCGCCATCGAGGCCGCCCGGGCCGGCGAGCTGGGCCGCGGTTTTGCGGTGGTGGCGGACGAGGTCCGCTCCCTCTCCGCCCGTACCCAGGGTGCCACCGTCAACATCCAGGAGCGCATCGGCCAGCTGCGCCAGGCCGCCGAGCTGTCGGTGAGCCAGGGCAACCAGACCCGGCAGCATGCCCAGAGCAGCCTGCAGCTGGTGGAAGAGACCGCCAGCGAGATCCAGCAGCTGCGCCAACTGGTGGGGGATGTACAGGACAGGCACGCCCAGATCACCACGGCCTTGGGGCAGCAGCAGAGCACGGTCAAGGAGATGGAGCGGCACATCGGCGAGATCCACGCCCTGTCTCAATCCGGTGAGGAACACACGGGACGGGTGGCCAAGGAGGCCGAACAGCTGCAACTGCTCTCCAGCCGGCTCGACGAACTGGTGGCGCGCTTTGCCACCTAGCTGTGTAAACCCACCAGGTTGTTCACGGATTGAAGACGACTGATTGGGGGCAGGTAGTCCAGACTGGC
>NZ_BAABFC010000006.1:0-142061 GCF_039540575.1 Pseudaeromonas paramecii | reverse complement strand
TTGAGTCCAGTAGAGTTTGAATCCCGCTATCGGGAACGGCTGGGAAGTGTCTAAATCACTGGTGGCGATTCAACAACATCGACTCACATGAGGCTAAACTGTAGACATTCTACCCATTGGCGGGACTGGGGCTATCGGCAATCTCACGCTGCCGTTTGGAATGGTGAGCTATCTCCCATCTGACAACCGATGGTGGTGCTTTTGACTGGTGCTTTATAGCTGAAACTCACTGACGACCGCCTCGGCATCATGCCCAGGCTGACATAGGCGGTGCCCAGCAGGTAGTGAGCCTCGGCGTGTTCCGGGTTGCGGGCCAGCAGGGTTTTAAGATGGCGCTGGGTGTCTTCATGCTGCTGCTGCCGGGCAGCGGCGATGGCCAGATGGAATAGTTCATTATCGGTAAAGTGGGTGTCAGACAGGGTCACCTCTTAAAAAAAACCTAGCTTACACTGCGGTGGCCATTCGGCCAGCGTCACGCGGCCGCCTGCTCGATTATCGCCCTTAAGCTGGGAGCAGGCTCTCAGGTTTAGGCGATGGCTGTTATATTCTGCGACGTACATTGGGCTTCGCAAGCTCAGCAAAACCTACGTGTTGATAGCACATAGTTTACTGAGTCGGTATAACATCGCTATGCTATTGCACGCTACGCCTTGCGTTATTCTATAGAAAACCGAATGTGCCTTCGCATTTTAAAAAAGACGGTTTCTCTTTCCTCTTGGCTAATTCATCGTACTTTGCCATGATCAACTTAACTATTGTCCCCCCCTGCGGATTTAAGTAATGAATGTCACTTAAAAATTTCGAAACACATCCATTTCCATCTAATTTAACAGGGTACATCTCATGCACATTTGAAAAAAGCAAAAGTGCAAGGTTTTTAAGCATAGCTTTGTCATTCAGCAACTGCTCTGGCGTGATCATTTTTGATATATCTCTCATGATAACTTCACTAAGATATGTATGCCCCATATCCAGCCATGAACCACTGTCTCCCGGACAACCAGATAGTTTATTCAAAACATAAAAATCGAACTCTAATCTTTCGTCTTTATCCAGCATTTCTCTCTTTACTAGCAACCAGGCAGCATAAGAATTTATTTTACTCCTGCCTTGCGCTATGCAGAGTGAAGACTCCCAAGCCTTCAAGCTATAAGCTTGACTTCTAGCCCATGACAATATAACCGAAGTTAACTTATTTTTACTATTTTCACTTACTGAATTCATTACTTCAGCAAGATTAGCATAATCGGTTACATACACTTTTGTTTTATGCTTCGTCGAGTACTCAAATGCGTAGTTGATGTTGATTGCTGCCATTTCCAAATCAGAAAACTTTAGAGTTATCATCCAGGCCGCATCAAGCGTTTGCAAATTTTTTCTTGAAGATAAAAAAAGTCCGTTCTCAATGCTATCTTTCTTAATTTTTCTTTCAAAAAATTTCATTACCGCTGGATGTACAGCAGAAAAACGGTCTACACCCATACTGGCCAAGGTAATCACATCAGGAGCCTCATCCCATTGCGATATCATTTTTGCTAAACTTTTTACTCTTCCCTCAGGAAGACCATAATATGCCAGCCTAGTTCTCAAGCAATCTTCACTTAGTTTAGTACATTCTTCAACCACCCTACCGAGAGTAGCATTATGAATATATTCATTTGCGAGATTACATCGCCCAAGTTTTTTGCAAGTTTCGCTTTCGTCTAGCTCATACACATTTAGTGCACCACTCAAAAGATATTCAAACCTACCTCGCCTTCTAGTAGATAATGTTGCAATAAACTGTTCAATAGTCTCCCTTGTTTTTTTGTCACAAAACAGCAATCTTTTGTTATAATGAAAAATCTCCCAGAGACTTTTATTTTCATCTATTTTCTTAACTATGCTCTCCGTGGTTTCAAATGTGTGATTGTAATGTAAAAAATCACCACAAGAATCATTTTGACCAATTAGAATCAAGCCATCCATTGTTATTTCACCAGCAAAAGCACTTACAGTGAAAACCAAAAAAATCACTACAATCACTCTTCCAGTCATATAGCTCCTCCGGGCTTATAGCCGTACGCAAACTGGAATTTGTAACTGGGCTTCCTATATTTCATGATATCATCCGATAGTTCTTGGCGACTTTTCAAGTGCTTGTTTACTTCCATATTCACGCAATCATTATACTCTGCCATTTTAACCCTTCCTTCAAAGCTCGCCCCTAAATAATTGTTCATTTTTTCGAAGTCATCGAAAATTATGGCTTTCGATGAACCATCTTTAGTAACAAAGACTCGGCGTCCATCATTCAAAATCATTGTTGACGTGAAGTGATATTCAACGTTTTCCCCACTACCCGAAGCCCAGTATTGAATGCTTATTTTATCCTTGCCAAATCCCTTGCCTGGGTCGTATTCATTTGGGTTGCTATCGATTGTATAAAAACCATCCTCACTGTATATTGCAATTCAGCCATTTTTATATTTATTATCATACGCTTGTAGAGCACTAATAAAGGCTTTCACATTAGTTGGCTGAGCCATTATACCGTATAGAGCTTTATCATCCCTGTTTGCAGTTTCCAAGCAAAACTTACTAGTGTCATTCATCCACGAATCAGAAGGAACTTCTAACAACAACTCACTAGAATTCGTCATATCACTACTAACGTCAAAGGCTACCGGTTGTAATGAAAAACATTCTTTTCCAATTCTGCTCTGAGCCGAGCTCCCCAGCTACCACCTTCAGATGACATCCAGTTACCACTTAACATTGATTGTTCAATCACTCTTTTCCTGTATTCGGCATCAAACCGCTGGGTTGCACCAGCACTGGGTGCCGCGCTTGCCAACTGCGCCTGTATCTCACGACTTCTGCGTAATTCTTGTCCCAACGCCGCATAGTGTGCCTGGATCTTCTCTTGGTCGGTGGCCAAGGTTCTCTCCCGCAAGGCGGCGGTCATATTCTCGCCGGCCTCTTTTTGATAACTGCCAGCAATGCTGTTGCCCAGCGCATTGCCAAAGGCATCGATGGCGATATTGCTCCATTCGCGCTTGCCGCCTACGCCGAACCACTGGCGGGCACTGTTCTCGGCCCAGCCACCGGCGAAATTGCTGGCCATATCGCGCAGCAGCAGGCAGTTAGCGTCCGACTGCCCCCCGCCATGTGTGCGCCGGCGTAATGGCCTGCCACCGAGCCAGCCTTGTCACCCTAGCCCTGACAACATCGACTCACATGAGGCTAAACTGTAGACATTCTACCCATTGGCGGGACTGGGGCTATCGGCAATCTCACGCTGCCGTTTGGAATGGTGAGCTATCTCCCATCTGACCAGCGGCGGTAGCGCCTTCTGCCGGGTGCTTTGCCTAAACGCACTGACGGTCATGTTAAACCGCCCAAGGCTATCTCAGTTGCCCCCATAGGCCCATGATGTGGCAAAGGCTCCGCCTAAACTATTTGCATATTCGCAATGGCTATCGTTAGCCCATGCGGTGGGCCGCCCCGCGGCGACGTTTTGGCTTTACCAGCTCAGCTTAATCCACGTGCCATTAATGACACACATGAAATATCACAGTGCAAATATGGTATGTATTTTGCCCCTACAAAATAGTTTATCCTCTGGAATCGATTTAATACTCGCCTTTATTCCTGGCTCAAGCAAGGAGAATATTTTACGACCAGCTTCATTATTAAAGTATAATTCATGCAGCACTTTAGAATAACATTGGCCTCTCATGCTATAATTAACCTTCAGGCCACTGATATAATCGTGATGATTAGACAGCGCTATCACCTTAACTACTAATTCAATCCAATCCTTATGCCCACTAACAATATAATCACCTGCATAAGTAGGCAAGTCATTGATGATAGCACCAAACGTCATAGGCGGTATCTCTTTTGCCGGACATTGCAAGGCTTCTAGTAGGAATTTTTTATCAAGCTCCATTGTGTTTTGATTATCTAGTATTAGTTTCTCTCTTGTTGCCCACAACAATAAGTCAACATCAATTCCCTTAGGTTTGGAATGTTTTATTTCTTTGCCACATGAAAAACCATTTTCGTAGTTAATGACATCATTGGAAATATGTATTTCATCTATTAAACTTTCTCGCTCCCGTTTAGAAAACTCACTAAAAATCAAATCAATTCCGCGGTAGTCCGAACTGGAAGGATGCAATCGTTCACGTTTGGCAAACTTGAATAGTTCAAGATAGTATGAGAAAGCCAGATCCTTACTTTTGAGTCCAACCATTGATCGCCAATTTAAGTCAGTAAGACCAATAAACCGTTCTTCGGATGGTGGAAAAATAGAACCGGATTTAATCTTCCCTCTAAATGCCGCTTCTGTAAGCCTTATGATTTCAGGGTGTTGCCTGCTATATAGTGAAAGGTAGTATCGCCCATATCCTGGAGTTATTACACGCTCACCTTTACTCATGAAAATTGATTCAATGAATGCCACATCACTCTTATACGCTGACTGTTCTAAATCACCATTGAATGCCGTGACTTTGCCAGACTCATAGCACGCCAAGGCCCCACGGCTGTTTCTACCACATTTTTCAAGTAGTTTTCCAAATTCAACGTTGTGTTTGAAGTCAACTCCATATGTATAATTCTCGTACTCGGGGTTACCGCTATTAATATTCACTTCATTCCATAAAAAGGCTGATGAGGATTTAAACCACTGGAACAGCTCACCGTCAACATGATTCAAGGCGGAATACACAAGCTCTTTTGACTTCTTGTCGCAAAAATGAAGCCCTCTTCTGCTTTTGATCAGCCACCAGATAAGTTTTCTCTCTTTTAGGTGTGCAATAAACTGTTCAGGTGAGTATACAATGCCTTTATATCCCTCACAGGTTACCCCTCCGACAAAAACTACATCTATTGATCTTGGATACACTAATTCCGAGCATGATATGCCATGGCAAAACAACAAAATCACAACTAGCAATAAAACCTTCACCTTTGTCCTCCCCATGGATTGTCATTTTTATAGCCATAAGCAAACTCAAATTTATAGACTGGCCCTGACGACAATGCTTCACTAGAGAGTTTAGTTAAGTCTGTTATGTGAGAGTTGATTGTCATATCTAGATATCCATCTTTTTTACTGCTTCCGCTCTTTGGCTTCGCGTCATACCAAGATGTTTTTTGAGCTGTTCAAATGTGTGAAAGTTTAGTGTGGTTGCTTGTCCATCTGTCGTTTCGTAAACAAGTTCATGCGTAACAGGATGGATAACCCTCGATGTGAAGTGATATTGATTACTTTCCTTCCCTCCGCCTCGCCAATACTGAACATTTATGTAACCTTCTGAGAACTCCACACCATCACCGAATGATATTGAATCTGGATCACCTAAATCATATTTACCATTCTTTGATAGGCCGATTAGCTTCTCTCCATAAACCCCTTCTGAAATATTCTGTTTCAGCTCATCAGAATCTAGCCATGGGATGTCACGTATAAACTCACTTAAAACACCTCTTGCGGAAACAGCCCCGCCCAATGCGTGAGATGTAGGGAAGCAACCCATTTTCGCTGTCATAAACTTCAATGGCATCACTCCATCCAGCAATGTAACCTCGCCCGGCAACGCCTTCAGATTGCTGTCACGGATATTAAATAGAGAAGCAAAACCATCACCTGTCAACTTAAAGCCATTAGTCAAACTGAGCGTTTCTTCCGCCGTACAAACCCCAATCAAGCTTGGGTTATCACCTGTTGCATTTTGAATTTTCTGCTTCGTCATGACTCGGCTTGGTTGCACTTTGGCAGCCTGCGTTTGAGTAGCTTGCGGTGATATTCCAGCACTGGGTGCCGCGCTTGCCAACTGCGCCTGTATCTCACGACTTCTGCGTAATTCTTGTCCCAACGCCGCATAGTGTGCCTGGATCTTCTCTTGGTCTGTGGCCAAGGTTCTCTCCCGCAAGGCGGCGGTCATATTCTCGCCAGCCTCTTTTTGATAACTGCCCACAATGCTGTTGCCCAGCGCATTGCCAAAGGCATCGATGGCGATATTGCTCCATTCGCGCTTGCCGCCTACGCCTAACCACTGGCGGGCACTGTTCTCAGCCCAGCCGCCGGCGAAATTGCTGGCCATATCGCGCAGCAGCAGGCGGTTAACGTCCGACTCATCCCCCGCGATGTCCCCCGCCATGTGTGCGCTGGCATAATGGCCGGCCACCGAGCCCGCCTTGTCACCCTGGCCCTGACATCATCGACTCACCTGAGGCTAATTTAGACATTCTACCCATCGGCGGGACTGGGGCTATCGGCAATCTCACGCTGCCGTTTGGAATGGTGAGCTATCTCCCATCTGACCAGCGGCGGTAGCGCCTTCTGCCGGGTGCTTTGCCTAAACGCACTGACGGTGATGTTAAACCGCCCACGGTTACAATGCCCAACTTATGAATTACACTGGCTGTTTTTAGGGAAGTTGTATGTCCCCCATTCGCATTGCCATCAACGGGTTTGGCCGTATTGGCCGCAGCGTGCTGCGGGCCCTGTTTGAAAGCGGCCGCCAGGATATCCAGATCGTCGCCATCAATGAACCTGCCGCCCCAGAAGGCATAGCCCACCTGCTGCAATACGACTCCAGCCACGGCCGTTTCCGCTGGCCAGTGAGCCTGCACTCCGGCGAGGATGGAAAACCACGCCTGCGGGTCGGCGATCAGAGCATGGCCCTGTTCCATGAAATGGATCCTGCCAAGCTGCCCTGGGGCGACTTGGCGGTGGATGTGGTGCTGGAGTGTACCGGCAAGCTGCACAGCCGGCAGGACGCCGAACTGCATCTGGCTGCCGGGGCAGGCAAGGTGCTCTTCTCCCACCCGGCGGACGCCGACCTGGACGCCACCGTCATCTATGGCATCAACCAGGCCGATCTGCGGGCGCAGCACAGGATAGTCTCCAACGGCTCCTGCACCACCAACTGCATAGTGCCGGTGATCGACGAACTGGATCGCCACTTTGGCGTGCAGTGTGGCACCATCACCACCATCCACTCGGCGATGAACGACCAGCAGGTGATCGACGCCTACTGCCCGGATCTGCGCCTGACCCGCGCCGCCAGCCAGTCCATCATCCCGGTGAACACCCGGCTGGCCAAGGGGCTGGAGCGGATACTGCCCAAGTTTGCCGGCAAGTTCGAGGCCATCGCCGTGCGGGTGCCCACCATCAACGTCACCGCCATGGACCTGAGCGTCACCGTCCGTGAACCTGTGACCGTGGCGGCCATCAATCAGGCGCTGCAGGCCGCCGCCCTGGGCCCGCTGGCGGGGATCCTGGATTATGTGGAGGCGCCCCTGGTGTCGGTGGACTTCAACCACGATCCCCACAGCAGCATCATCGACAGCAGCCAGACCCGGGTCAGCGACGGCCACCTGGTGAAGGTGCTGGTGTGGTGTGACAACGAATGGGGCTTCGCCAACCGCATGCTGGACACCGCCGCCGCCATGCAAGCCGCCCGCTAGGCACCCTCGCCAGCAAGTAAAAAGCCACCTGCATAGCAGGTGGCTTTGATTGCCCCTCAGGAAGGGTGCTGTCTCACTCAGGCGTAGGTTCATTAAACCTTAGGCATCAAATGAACCTCGTTGTTTGATGCTGATTTTTGTCCGTGCCGCCTTGCTCCACTATTGCGCTCTTTCTACCCCCTGCTTGGCGGTGGCGGGCCAAGGGGGACCTTGCTGTCCCCCTTGGCAATCCCCAGCAATCCCTACTCGCCGGCCCTGCGGGTTCCCTCGTCCATCGAGCCGGCTTCTCGGTCGTTATCGACTTGTTCCCAACACGGCGATAACTCGCTCGGCTTCCCTGCCTCGCGCCCGGCCGGCCCGCTCGCCTCGGCCAGCGACAAGGGATAACAACCCCTTAGGCAGCATGATGACACGCCAGCACCAGATGGTTTATTCAACATGCCTATAGTGATGCAGACGCCCGAGCATGGGCGCGCTACGGACATAGCCCCGACGGAATGATCATCACCTCCATAGGAGGTGGTTTATGGATGACAAAAAAGCCCGCAGCAGCGGGCTTGTTCAAGCTAGCCGGCGGGACGACTCAACCCGCCAGGCAGGCCGCCAGATCGGTCTGCAGCAGGGCGCCGAAGCCATGGAGTGCCACCCGCACCAGCTCATCGCCGGCAAACTCCTCCGGCAGGGCACCGCCCTCGATCCACAGGCCATCCAGGATGGCGTTACAGGCGATGGAAAGCTCCCTGAGCTGCTGCTCGTCCACCGCCCGCCCCTGCTCGGCAAACAGATCGGCGATCAGCGCCTTGATGTGCCGCCGCAGCAGGTTATAGGTCTTGCGGTGACTCTCGCGCATGGCGTCGTGGTGAAACAGCATCTGAAAGAAGCCGGCCCACAGGGCGATGACCTGGGGGGCTATGATGGGCGGTCGCACCGAGGCCTCCACGAAGCGCGCCAGCCGGCTGCCCGCCGAGGCGAACTCGCCCTCCGCCGCCTGGGCCGCCACGTCGATGAGATCCGTCATGTGCTTCTCATAGGCGGCAATGATCAGCTCCTCCTTGCTGCGGAAGTAATAGCGGATCAGCCCCTGGGTGACGTTGGCCTCGTCGGCGATGGAGCGCACGGTAGCAGCCTTGACGCCGTCCCGGGCGATGAGCCGCAGGGTGGCCTCGATAAGCTCAGCCTTGCGACTCTCGGACATCGCTTTGCGTGGGGTTCTGTGTTTCTCGTTCATGGTGCTTCGCATGGTTCAATTCGCCGACTCGCCCGGTCAACCGGTTTCGAGTGAGTATTCTTTGGCCGGCGATCCTAGCATGTCTCGCCGGTCGGATCAGCCAGCCGGATCGGCCCCGCCCTATTCCCCCACCGGATAGCGCCCGGCCAGGTGACGAAAGCCCAGGGTGATGAGCCCGGCGATCACCAGGTACACGGCCGCCAGCAGCAGCAGGGGCTCGTAGACGATGAAGGTCTCCTGGCGGATGCGGCCGAACACCGCATAGACATCGATAAAGGCGATGGTGGCGGCCAGCGGTGTGGCCTTGAGCTGCAGGATCAGCTCGCCATTCAGGGTCGGCAGCACCCGCTGGATGGCGCAGGGCAGCCAGATGCGCCGCAGCAGGGTGAAGGGAGTCATGCCCATGGCGCGGGCCGCCTCCAGCTGGCCGCGAGGCACCCCCTTCAGGGCGCCGCGCATCACTTCCCCCTCGTAACCGGCGAACGACAATGTCAACGCCACCAGGGCATAGGGCCACACCTGGGTGAGATAGGGCCACAGCCAGCTTTGCCGTATGCCGGGAAGATAGGGAAACAGCGAACCCACCCCGTAATAGAGCAGCCACAGCTGCAACAGGATGGGCGTGCCGCGGATCAGGGTGCAGAAGCTGTGGGCCAGCCAGGCCAGCGGTGCCGGCCCCTGGACCTGCATGAGCGCCAGGGGAATGCACAGCACAAAGCCCAGTAGCACGCTGCCGATGAGCAGCAGCAGGGTATGGCCGAGACCTGCGAGGATCGCCGGCCAATAGCGCAGCAGCCAGGCCCACTGCAGGCCAAACACCATGGCCAGCAGTAACGCCACGCCGATGCCCAGCAGCAACAGGCGGTGGGGCCGGCTCAGCAGGGAGTCAAGCATGGGCCCTCCCCGGCAGCAGCCGCTGCTCCAGCCACTTGAACAGCCAGTTGGACAGCAAGGAGACCAGCAGGTAGAGGACACCCGCGGCCATCAGAAACAGGAAGTAATGCTTGGTGGCGCCAGCGGCCTGGCGGGCCGCCAGGGTCAGCTCGGCAAAGCCCACCACCGCCAGCAGCGCCGTGTCCTTGGTGGCGATGAGCCAGAGGTTGGAGAGCCCCGGCAAGGCGCCGGGCAGCATGGCCGGCAGCAGGATGCGACGAAACACCTGCCAGGGCCGCATGCCAAAGCTGTGGGCCGCCTCCAGCTGCCCCAGGGGCACCGCATTCATGGCGCCGCGGATCACCTCGGTGGCGTAGGCGCCCTGGACGAAGGCGATGACCAGCACCCCCGCTACCAGGCCGTTGATGGCCAGCTTGCCCAGCCCCAGCCAGCCCAGCAGGCTGTTCAGCGCCTGGGGCAGCGCAAAATAGACCAGCAGGATCAGCACGAGCTCAGGCACCGCCCGCACCAGCGTGGTGTAGAGGGTCACCAGATCCTGGCCCAGCAGGCTGCGGCTGCGGCGCAACTGGGCGCCCCCCAAGCCAATCAGCAGGCCCAGCAGGTAGCCCAGGCCCGCCACCAGCAAGGAGACCCCCAGGCCGCTGAGCAGGGTGCCGCCCCAGCCTGGCGGGGCGAGGGCCAGCAGCTGGCCCAGGCTCATGGTCTGATAGTTGGTCACGCGGGTCTCCTGTCCGGCCCCGGCTTATTCGCCGTAGATGTTGAAGTTGAAGTACTGGGCGGTGATCTTGTCATAGGTGCCATCGGCACGGATAGCCTGGATCGCCTGGTTCAGGCTGCTCTTCAAGGCATCGTTGCCCTTGCGCAAGCCAAAGCCGATCCCCTTGCCCAGCAGGGCATCGTCCTGGGCCACCAGGCCGGCATCGCTGCAGCAGCCCTTGCCCTCGTCGCTCTTCAGGAAGGTCTCCAGCACCAGGGCGTCCGCCAGGGTGCCGTCGATGCGGCCGGCAAACAGATCCTGATCTGCCTCATCCTGGGTCTGATACTCCTGGATGGTGGCGTCCTTGAAATACTGCAGGGCATAGGCCTGGTGGATGGAGCCGGACTGTACGCCGATCTTGCGCCCCGCCACCCCGGCCGGGGTCGGCTTGATGTCGCTGCCGGCGGCCACCGCCAGCATGGCGCCGGTCTGGTAGTACTTGTCGGAGAAGTCGATCACCTGGCTGCGCTCATCCGTGATGGACAAGGAGGCGGCGATGACATCGATCTTGTCCGCCAGCAGGGAGGGAATGATGCCGTCCCAGGCCACCGCCACGAACTGGCAATCCAGCTTGGCCTGGGCACAGACCGCCTTGGTGATGTCGATCTCCCAACCGGAATAGTGGCCGGCGGCGTCCGCCACGGCGAAGGGCGGATAGGGTTCGGTAGCGACACCGATGCGCAGGGGCTGGGCCAGAGCGGACAGGGAAGCCAGGGACAATCCGGTAACGAGTACGAGCTGTTTGCGGTTCATGAGTTTCTTCCTTGAGCGTGAATGACCCTAGGGTCGCAAGTGGTTAATCCTCGGCAAAAACCTGCTGCATGCAAGCCTGGTGGGCCTGGCTGCTGCCTGTTTTGCCATTTACCGACGCACTGATTTATACAGTTGCATAACTTTATGCGTCCGTATAACGTGTATGTCAATGAGTTTTTGACCAGTGCAGGATCAGGAGGAACCCATGAACCAATACGGCTGCCAGAGCATGGCAAATACGATGACCCAGGTGCTGATGCGCCGCCCCGGCCCCAGCCTGCTGGCCGCCGATCCCGACAAGTGGCACTACAACAGCCTGTTCGATGCCCAGCAGGCCCTGGCGCAGTACGACGCCTTCGCCAGCCTGATCGAGGCCTCCGGTGCCCAGATCCACTGGCTGCCCGATGACAACGACGGCCTGGCCGATGCCATGTTCACCCGCGACGCCTCCCTCATCACCCGCTTTGGCGCCATCCCGCTGCGGATGGGCAAGCCCCTGCGCACCGCCGAGCCCGCCTTGCACCGCCGCTTCTTCGAGGCCCAGGGCATCCCGGTGCTGGGCCAGCTGGAAGGCGAAGCCAAGGTCGAGGGGGGCGACACCATCTGGCTGGACGAACATACCCTGCTGGTGGGCCTGGGTTTTCGCTCCAACCGCGAGGGGGTCCGACAGCTCAACGCCCTGCTCAATCCCCATGGCATCGAGGTGCTGGGCTTTGACATGCCCTACTGGGGCGGCGAGGCGGCCTGCCTGCACCTGATGTCGGTGATCTCCCCCCTCACCGAGACTAAGTACCTGGTGCACCCGCCGCTCATTCCTGCGGCCCTGTGGCAACTGCTCAAGGATGTCGGCATCCAGATGGTGGTGGCGCCGGAAGACGAGTTCACCGCCTCCTTCGGCCTCAATCTCAATGTGCTGCCCACCAGCCCCGATCACTGCATCATGATCGACGGCTTCCCCAAGACCCGGGCAGCGATGGAGGCCAGCGGCACCCGGGTGAGCGTGTTTGCCGGCGATGCCCTGTGCATGGCCTGTGAGGGCGGCCCCACCTGCCTGACCAACCCCCTGGTGCGCTAAGCCGCCGGGAACAGGGTTCGCGCCGCAGATGAAAAAGGCACGCTTGGCGTGCCTTTTTATTGATGGAGGTGGAGTAAAACCTAGCCGGTCAACCCCAGATGGCGGGCATGAAAGCGCAGATGATCCTCGATAAAGCTGGCGATGAAGTAGTAGCTGTGATCGTAGCCGGCATGGCGACGCAGGGTCAGGGGATAACCGCTGTGCTGAGCCGCCAGCTCCAGCTGTTCGGGCATCAGCTGCTCGGTCAGGAAGCTGTCGTCCAGCCCCTGATCCACCAGGGTCGGCAGCCCCTGGCTGGCCTCGCGCATCAGCAGGCTGGCATCGTGCTCTCGCCAGTGTTGCGGCGCCTCCCCCAGGTAGGCGGTGAAAGCCTTCTTCCCCCAGGGACAGGCCACCGGGTGGCTGATGGGGCTAAAGGCCGACAGGCTGCAATAGCGCGCCGCCTCCCGGAGGCCTATGGTCAGGGCGCCGTGCCCCCCCATGGAGTGCCCCGCCAGGGCCCGGCGCTGGCTCACCGGAAAGTGTGCCTCGATCAGGGCCGGCAGCTCCTGCACCACATAGTCATACATGCGGTAGTGCCGCGCCCAGGGCGCCTGGGTGGCGTTGAGGTAGAACCCCGCCCCCTGGCCCAGATCGTAGGCGGCATCATCGGCGACATCCTCCCCGCGGGGGCTGGTATCCGGCGCCACTATGGCCATGCCCAGCTCGGCGGCCAGCCGCTGGGCACCGGCCTTCTGCATGAAGTTTTCATCCGTGCAGGTGAGGCCTGACAGCCAGTAAAGCACGGGCACCGGCTGCTGCTCGCTGGCCTGGGGCGGCAGGAAGATGGCAAAGCGCATGGTGCAACCCAGGGTGCTGGAGTCGTGGCGGTACTGCTTGTGCCAACCGCCGAAGCTCTTGTTGCAGCTGATGTTTTCAAGCGTCATGGAGCTCTCCTTGACGACGCGGGCCTGGCCCGCGCCCTGGTACTTAGAAGTGAATGACGCTGCGGATGCTCTTGCCGGCGTGCATCAGCTCGAAGGCCTCGTTGATCTCGCTCAGCCCCATGGTGTGAGTGATGAAATCATCCAGCTTGAACTCGCCGGCCAGATAGCGCTCGACTATGCCGGGCAGCTCGGAGCGGCCCTTGACGCCGCCGAAGGCGGAGCCGCGCCAGACGCGCCCGGTCACCAGTTGGAACGGCCGGGTGGCGATCTCCTGGCCGGCGCCGGCCACCCCGATGATCACCGACTCGCCCCACCCCTTGTGGCAGCACTCCAGGGCGGAGCGCATGACGTTGACGTTGCCGATGCACTCGAAGGAGTAATCCACGCCGCCGTCGGTCAGCTCGACGATGACCTGCTGGATCGGCTTGTCATAGTCATTGGGGTTGATGCAGTCGGTGGCACCCAGCTTGCGGGCCAGCTCGAACTTGCTCTCGTTGATGTCGATGGCGATGATGCGGCCGGCCTTGGCCATGGTGGCCCCTATGATGGCCGACAGACCTATGCCCCCCAGGCCGAAGATGGCCACGCTGGCGCCGGCTTCCACCTTGGCGGTGTTCACCACGGCGCCCATGCCGGTGGTGACCCCACAACCCAGCAGGCAGACCTCTTCCAGCGGCGCGCTGGGGTTGACCTTGGCCAGGGAAATCTCCGGCAGTACCGTGTATTCGGCGAAGGTGGAGCAGCCCATGTAGTGATAGATGGGCTGGCCATCCTTGAAGAAGCGGGTGGTGCCGTCCGGCATCAGCCCCTTGCCCTGGGTCTCGCGGATCTTCTGGCACAGGTTGGTCTTGCCAGACTTGCAGAACTTGCACTCGCCACACTCTGGGGTATAGAGCGGGATCACATGATCCCCCACCTGCACGCTGGTGACGCCCTCGCCCACCGACTCGACGATGCCGCCGCCCTCGTGGCCCAGGATGCAGGGGAAGACCCCTTCGGGATCGTCACCGGAGAGGGTGAAGGCATCGGTATGGCAGACGCCGCTGGCCACGATGCGCACCCGCACCTCACCGGCCTTGGGCGGCAGCACGTCCACCTCTTCGATACGCAGCGGCTGGCCCGGGCCCCAGGCGATGGCCGCCCGGCATTTGATCACATCACTCATGGAAGACTCCTCAGGGGAATGGCCGGCGCAGAGGGCCGGCGGTGCCTCATTATAGGAGCCGGTTAAAACTGAAATAATCCAGGCAACTTGCAAATGACTTTTGCCAGATGGTAATAATCTGCCGGTCAGCAGGAGGAGTGAGCCAATGGTGCAGTGGGATGGGGTCTGTGAATTTGTCGCCGTGGTGGAGTGCCAGAGCTTCACCGCCGCGGGACGGCGGCTCGGCGTCTCCACCGCCCAGGTCAGCCGCCAGGTGAGTGCCTTGGAGGAGCGACTGGCGGTGCGGCTCATCAACCGCACCACCCGCAAGGTGGCCCTCACCGAGGCCGGCCAGCTCTATTACCAGCAGTGCCGCCCTGTGCTCGATGGCCTGGAGGCCGCCGAACGGCTGGTGACCAACCTGCAGCAGCGCCCCATGGGCCGGCTGCTGATGACGGCGCCGGTCACCTATGGCGAACGCACCCTGGCACCGCTGATCAACGACTTCGTCGCCCGCTACCCCGAGCTGGAGGTGCGGCTGGAGCTCACCAACCAGACCCTGGATCTGGTGCAGCAGGGCTATGATCTGGCCATTCGCCTGGGCCGGCTCACCGACTCGACCATGATGGCCCGCCGGCTGGCCAGCCGCCGGCTGTTTTTGTGTGCCAGTCCCGCCTACCTCGCCCGCCACGGCGCCCCCCACAGCCTGGGGGAGCTGGAGCGCCACAACTGCCTGCTGGGCACCCTGGATTACTGGCGCTTTCAAGAGGGTGGCCAGTCCCGCAACGTGCGGGTGCACGGCAATCTGCGCTGCAACAGCGGTCAGGTGCTGGTGGATGCCGCCCTCAAGGGGTTGGGGCTGGTGCAACTGCCGGATTACTACGTACAGGATCTGCTGCAAGACGGCAGTCTGCTGGCCCTGCTACCCCAGTATCAGCCCGACGAGGAGGGCGTCTGGGCCCTCTATCCCCACAACCGTCACCTCTCCCCCAAGGTACGCATGCTGCTGGATCATTTAGCCGCCGCTCTGGAAGGGCGTGCAGCCACCCGCTAACGCCGGTTCGATATCGCTAAACTCGACATCAATAAGAGATGCGACAGACGCGATCGGGTTTGAGCGGCACCTGCCTGGCGCCCGCCTTCAGGCCGCCTGCGGCAGTCCGACACAGTACGCTTGCCGGGCACCGAACCGGATCTGCTTATCCGGTAGTTGAGAGAGGTATACGGCGCTGAGTGAGGGAGCCTGCGCTAATGCGCGCCCTGCGGGGCCGTCGCGCCGCGACCTTGTCTCGCTACGCGCGGCTCGAACCCCACGCTAGTTCTCATCCCACGAACCCGTACACAAAATTCAGATACAAAAAAAGCCGCAATACTGCAGCTCTCTTTAGAAGATGGCGGTGAGGGAGGGATTCGAACCCTCGATACGTTGCCGTATACACACTTTCCAGGCGTGCTCCTTCAGCCACTCGGACACCTCACCGTTTTTGATCTCTTGTTTAAGGCGTGAGATCTCACCTTGCGTATGACGCTGATGTCGCACGGCCTGGCCGATTGGACGGGCGGTAATGTAAGAAAAAGGGCTGGGGAGGTCAAGGGCTTTTTCCCTTGCCGCTGTCGACTGCCGATTATTTCTCCAGCCCTGTCTCAACACCCGCGTCGCGTCGGACTCAGGCCACCGCGCTCCTTGGTCCGTCGAGCCGGTCCCAGGCCTCCTCCAGAGTGGGGACAAACTCCAGCCAGCCGGGTTCGGCGCTGAACTTGGCCCGCGCCAGTGTCTTCAAAGGCTGAAACGGCACCTCGGCGATCAGCAGCCGCACCCCATCCTGACGCAACTGACGACAGCAGGCCTCGAAGGCGTTGAAGCCGCCGGCATCCAGGATGGAGACCCCATCCCATTGCAGCACCACCCCTTGCAGCCCCTGGGCCCGGCCTTGCAGCTCGGCAAACAGCCGGTCGGCGGCGGCAAAGAACAGCGGGCCCGAGATCTTGTAGGCCTGCCAACCCTCGGGGATGCGGTGGCTATGGCGGCGATCCAGCGAGAGATCCACCAATCGGGTCATCTTGGCGATGTCACGCATAAACAGCAAGGAGGCCAGTACTATGCCAAAGGTGATGGCCACCACCATGTCAAACAGCACCGTCAGGCTGATGCAGATCAGCATGATGGCGATGTCGTTGAAGGGCGCCTTGCGAATAAGGCCCCAAACCTTGTGGGCCTCACTCATGTTCCAGGCCACCATCAACAGCAGGGCCGACATGGCCGCCAACGGCAGGGCGGAGAGCTGTGAGGCCAGGGCCAGCAACGCCAGCAGCACCACCAGGCCATGCACCATGGCCGCCACCGGCGAGCTGGCGCCGGCCCGCACATTGGCGGCGGAGCGGGCAATGGCGGCGGTGGCCGTGATGCCGCCGAAGAATGGCGCCAACAGGTTGCCGATCCCCTGGCCGATGAGCTCTGTGTTGGAGTGGTGTTTGCGCCCCGTCATGCCATCAAGGACCACGGCACACAGCAGGGATTCAATGGCACCCAGCAGCGCCATGGAGAAGGCCGCCGGCAGCAAGGCGCGAAACAGCGACCAGTCCCAGTGCAATGGCTGCCCATCGGGCCCCGGCAGGTTCCAGGGAAAGGCAAAGGCCGGCAGGCTGGAGGGAATGCCGTGACCGGTCGTACCATCCGCCAGGGTATAGCTGAAACGGCTGCCGATGGTCGCCACCTCGACCCCCTGCCCCGCCAGCAGGTAGGCAACGCCCCAGCCCAACAGCACCGCCGGCAAATGCCCCGGTAAGGGCAAGTGCAGCCGCGGCCAGATCAACAAGGTAGCCAGGGTCACGCCTCCCACCAGGGTATCGCCCCCCTGCCAGCTGGGCAGTGCCTGCCACAGGGCCTGCACCTTATCGACATAATGTTCCGGCATCTCCAGCAGGGTCAGCCCGAAGAAATCCTTGATCTGCAAGGTGGCGATGACGATGCCGATGCCCATGGTAAAACCCAGGGTCACCGGCATGGGGATATAGCCGATCAGCCGACCCAGGCGGCCCAAGCCCATCATGACCAGCATGGCGCCACACATCAGGCTGGCCACCAGCAGACCGGCGACACCAAATTGTTGTGCCACCGGGTAGAGGATCACCACAAACGCCGCCGTGGGGCCGGAGACGCTGAAGCGGGAGCCGCCCAGCGCAGCAATCACCACCCCGGCAATCACGGCGGTATAGAGGCCGTGTTGCGGCGGCACACCACTGGCGATGGCCAGGGCCATGGACAGTGGGATGGCGATGATGCCCACGGTCAACCCGGCCAAGATATCCTTGAACAACCGCTGCAAACCATAGGACTCGGATAGGCAAGCCTCCCGCAGGGCACTGGCCAGCCGGATACGTTGTCGTTGTGAATACATCAGATAGGAGCTCCGCACAGGAACAAGAGACAAAATGAACCGCGACACCATACGCCGAATATGGAAATATGGTGTGACATGGATCACATTTTATCGGGTAATTGGCGTTTGCCAGTTTATGGTTCGGCAGGGACCTGTTTGGGGTGATAAAGTCAGTAACAGTTTGATTACTATCTGGTCATGGATGACAGGTGAGGAGCAGGGCTTGGGGCGGGTTGGCGCTATCCTGGTGGGTATCGGCTTGTTATGCTCGGCGGCCCAGGCAACCGAGTCGCTGCGCTTCGCCTCCTTGGAATGGCCGCCTTATGTGGGCGCCCGCCTCCCTCAAGATGGCTTGGTCGGCCAGCGGCTCCACCAGGCCATGGCACGGTTGGGCAAACAGGCCCAGATCGATTACTACCCCTGGCGCCGGGCCTTGCGGCTGGTGCAAACCGACTCTCCCTATGTGGGCTACCTGCCGGAATATGCTTCGCCGCGACTGACGAAGAACTTCTATTGCAGCGATCCCCTGATGCCCGCCCCCTTGGGGCTGGCCCAGCGTCGAGATCAGCCACTCATCCGTTGGCAACGGCTACTCCAGCTGCAGCCCTACCGCATCGGCGTGGTAGCCGGTTACGTCAACACCGAGGATTTCGATACCCTGGCCAGCGCCGGCCTGCTGCATACCGATGCGGCCAACTCGGATCGCAACAACCTGCGCAAGCTGGCCGCCGGCCGTATCGATCTGGCGGTGGTGGATCCCCTGGTGTTTAGCTACCTGTTGCGCCATGACCCGGAACTGCGTCCCTTGGCCAGCCAGCTCACCATGTCCCCCCGGTTGTTGGAATTCAAACAGCTGGTGGTCTGCTTTCGCCACACGGAGCAAGGTCGTCAGTTGCGCGATGGCCTCAATCAAGCCCTAGCCAAATTGGCCCCTTCACCCATGCGGATGCCACAGCCCCCTAAACCAGTCGAGCAATAGCATAAAAAAAAAGCCCGCCAAACGGCGGGCAATCAGGGTTTTCGTTGGGTTAGTTAAAGCGGGTGTAATCCGGGCTGTACTTGTCCACCACCACGGCACAGACGGCGTCGCCTGTGATGTTCAGGGCGGTACGTATCATGTCGAAGATACGATCCAGGGCAAACAGCAGCGGCAGGCCTTCAATGGGAATGCCGGCAGCCAGCAGCACGGCCACCACCAGGAAAGACGGACCCGGCACACCGGCCTGCCCCACGGCACCCAGGGTGGCGGTCAGTACGATGGCGGCATAGGCCCCCAGGCTCAGATCCACGTTGAACACCTGGGCAAAGAAGATGGCCACCAGACCGTAGTAGATGGCGTTGCCGGTCATGTTGATGGTGGCCCCCAGCGGCAGGGTGAAGGCGGCCGTGGTATTGCTCACCTTCAGCTCCTCTTCACACACCTCCATGGTCACCGGCAGGGTGGCCATGGAAGAGGCGGTTGAGAAGGCCACGATCTGGGCCTTCTTCATGGCGGAGATGAAGCGGCCCACCGGCATCTCGGAGAAGAACTTGATGATGAGCGGATACACCACGAAGCCGTAGATCAGGATGGCGGCCAAGTAGACGAAGAACAGCTTCATCACCACGGTCAGCACGCCAAAACCAAAGGTACCCACCGCATCGGCCATCAGGCCAAACACCCCCAGCGGCGCAATCAACATCACCTTGTTGATCATCCACACGAAGGCTTCCACGACAGTGTTGATACCGTTCACCAGCGGCTTGACCCGATCCCGCGGCTGGTTGGCCAGGGCGATGCCAAAGAACAGGCAGAACACCAGGATCTGCAGGATGTTGGCTTCGTTCAGGGACTGGAACACGTTGGTGGGGATCATGCCCAGAATGGTCGCCACCACCCCCGGCAGTTCACCCTTGTCGGCATATTCGTTGGTGAACATATGCTGATAGTCGGTGAAATCCACTCCAACGCCCGGCTGGAACAGGTGCCCCATGGCCAGCGCCAGCATCACCGCCAGCGCGGAAGTCACCAGGAAGAACAGCAGGGTGGTAACCCCCAGCTTGCCGGCAGAGGGGCTCAGACCCAGGTTGGCGGCGCCTGAGATGATGGCGACCGCCACCAGGGGTACCACCAGCATCTTGATCAGGTGAATAAACAGGCTGCCCAAAGGAGCAAACATGGCGGCCTGCTCCCCCATCATGGCCCCCACCAAGGCGCCGATGATCATGGCGATCATCACTTGAACGCCGATATTGGCAAGACTTTTCTTAATCACGGGATACGTCCTTTTGGTTTATAGTCAATTCGGTTCCATCCTTGCCGAACAATCTCACAAGCCGGCATAGGGCAATTAGGCCGCTTTTCTAAACAATCCCACCACCAATGGCAACCGTTTATCCGCTTTGGCACTGCAAAAATGTCATTTCATACACATATCTCACTATCGCTAGATTCAAAAGAGCACCAGCCATTACCGGTGGCATTCGGCTTGCCAGAGGCGCAGCGAATGGAGAGCGGCCGTCATGCATTTAACATACTCCCTGCGATGCCGCACCATTGGGTAATGGCTGTTGTGATGAGCGCGAAATCGCAACTGAGATGATCCAGGTGGTATTGCAAGCGATTTCAATAAGTTGACAGGTAATTTGCGCTTGATCACAGATTGCTCTGCGAGGAAAATCCGCCGCAGTTTCGATCTTAACAAGGATGTGTCATGCGTCTGTATCGCCCTCTGCTCCCCCTCCTGCTGTCCGCCAGCCTGCTGCCGGCCTGGGCCGCGACCGGCCCAGCCCTGGTCTACACTGGCGGCGACTTCATCGCCGAGCAGCAAAACGCCCAGATCCACAAGCAAGCCGTCACGCTGTTTACCCAGATGAGCGGCGTGTCGGTCAAGGAGATCACCCCCGTCGGGGCCGCCGACCGCCTCACTCAGCTGCGCCAACTGGCCAGTGACGGTTACAGCCCGATTGTGGTGATAGGCAACACCCAACTCCCCACCCTGCAACAGGTCGCCAGCGAGTTCCCCCAAGCAAAGTTCACCCTGATCGATGGTCAGCTGGCGCTGCCCAATGTGCAATCGGTGCAGTTTAACAAGCAAGAGGCCGCCTTCTTAGTGGGTGCCCTGGCCGCCATGGTGTCAGAGACGGGCCTGTTGGGCTTTGTCGGCGGCATGGATCTGCCGGCAATCCACAAATCCGGCTGTGGATTTGCCCAGGGGGCCCGTTACGCCAACCCCTCCGTTCAGGTGAGCGAGCAATACGTTACCTCGACGCTGGATCTGGCCTTCAACGATCCCAAGAAGGGGGCCTTTACCGCCAAGCAGCTGATTGACGAGGGCGTGGATGTGCTGTTCGCCGACGCACACGGCACGGGGTTGGGGGTCTATCAGGCCGCTGCCGATGCCAGCGTGCGCGCCATCGGCGCCACGTTCCAGCAAGCCGACCTGCATCCTGGCACCATGCTCACCGCCATCTACCAGAACGTGCCCAAGGCGGTATTGACCAGCCTGACACAGGCGCAAGCCGGGCAATGGCAAGCGGGCAACCGCCAGTTGGGGCTGGCAGAGGATTATGTGGGCTGGGTGGATGACCAGAGCAATGCCGGCCAGATCCGCCCAGCCCACTACCGCATACTGACACAGCTCCAGCAGGATATTGTCGATGGCAAGCTGCAGGTGCATGACTTCAGCCTGACCGGCAGCTGTCTGTTCCCGCAGGTGGCCGGCGGCTTGTGTCAGGTGAGTGAAAGCGGCGAGGCGGGCCACTGTCAGGGCTAAGCATCCGTCACCACCTCATGCAAGAGGGCTCGCCTAGGCGAGCCCTCTTCATCATCCAGCGCCGGCAGATTACTGGGCCTGGGCTTCCCTGGCACGGGCGGCCGCTTCTTTGATCAAGGGTTGCAACTCGCCTTGCTGGAACATCTCCAGCATGATGTCGCAACCGCCCACCAGCTCGCCGGCCACCCACAGCTGGGGGAAGGTTGGCCAGTTGGCATATTTGGGCAGCTCGGCGCGGATATCGGGATTTTGCAGAATATCCACGTAGGCGAAGGGTTCACCGCAGGCCATCAGGGCCTGGGCCGCCTGAGCGGAGAAACCGCAGCTGGGCAGCTTGGGCGAGCCCTTCATATAAAGCAGAATGGCGTTATCCGCGATTTGCTGTTTGATCTTATCAATGGTTTCCATCTAGGTCTCGCTCTGGTTTGCCGTCAAACCGGCATTCTACAAAAACGCCTTGCCGACTCAAGGTTGGCGCGCTGCAGCAGGGCAGGCCGCGCCAGCAGAAGGCGTAACGGAGGTGTTAAATTTTATGGCGATTATTGTGGTATTGAACCTGCACCTTTGATATAAATCAAGGGCTATCTGAGGGACCTTTTCGATACCCTCAGCCTTAATTGACCATGGAGAGTGTACTTATGGCTTTTGAACTGCCGGCCCTGCCTTACGAAAAGAATGCTCTGGAACCCCATATCTCCCAAGAAACCCTGGAATTTCACTACGGTAAGCACCACAACACCTATGTGGTAAACCTGAACAACCTGGTTCCGGGTACCGAATTTGAAGGCAAGAGCCTCGAAGAGATCATCAAGACCTCCAGCGGTGGCATCTTCAACAACGCCGCCCAGGTTTGGAACCACACCTTCTACTGGCACTGCCTGTCTCCCAACGGCGGTGGCGTGCCCACCGGCGAGCTGGCGGCCGCCATCGACGCCGCCTTCGGCTCCTTTGACAAGTTCAAGGAAGAGTTCACCAAGTCTGCCGTGACCAACTTCGGTTCTGGCTGGACCTGGCTCGTGAAGAAGGCCGATGGCACCCTGGCCCTGCAGAACACCTCCAATGCCGGCTGCCCGCTGACCGACGGTGTCACCCCGCTGCTGACCGTGGATGTGTGGGAACACGCCTACTACATCGACTTCCGTAACCTGCGTCCCAAGTACATGGAAGCCTTCTGGGCCCTGGTCAACTGGGACTTCGTGGCCGCCAACCTGGCCGCCTGATAGGTCTACCAGCAGTCCAAGACGGGAGCTCAGGCTCCCGTTTTTTATGCGGCGGTTGGGCCTGCGCCGCCGGCCCCTTGTCGTCACAACCGGTTTCAGGCATGGTGCCTGGCACCGGTGGCACGGCGCCGTGTCACCCCATTGCCCTTTAGGAGTCAGCCATGAAACTCGCCCTGGTGGGTGCCGGCAAGATAGTCCTGTCTTGCCTGGATGCCCTAAGTCAGCTTGACGGTATCACCCTGGTCGCCCTGTGTGTCCGGCCCCAGAGCCAGGCCAAAGGCGAGGCTCTGCAACAACGCTATGGCATCCAGCGTCTCTATACCGACTATGCCCAGCTGCTGGCCGACGCAGAGGTGGAGGTGGTTTATCTGGGCCTACCCAATCACCTGCACTTCGACTATACCCGGGCGGCCTTGCAGGCTGGTCGTCACGTGATCTGCGAAAAACCCTTCACCTCCAACCTGGCGCAATTGCAGCAGTTGGTGACCCTGGCCAAGGCCCAGCAATGCTTCCTGTTCGAAGCCATCACCAATTTGCACAGCCCGCAGTTTGCCGCCATCCAGCAGCAGCTGCCCCGGTTTGGGCCGATTCGGTTGGTGCAATGCAACTACTCCCAGTACTCCAGCCGTTACGATGACTACCTGCAAGGCCAGGTGCACGCCGCCTTCGACCCGGCCAGCTCCGGCGGCGCCCTGTACGACATCAACCTCTATAACGTCTACCTGGTCTGCGGCCTGTTTGGTAAGCCGCAGCAGGTCAGCTATCACTGCCAGCGGGGACACAACGGCATCGACACCTCAGGCGTCCTGCTGCTGAGCTATCCCGGCTTTACCGCCGTGTGCTGTGGCGCCAAAGACTCCGCCAGCCCATCCCATGTCACCATCCAGGGAGAGAAGGGTTACGGCCGCATCAATGATGCCCCCAACAGCTGTCATGCCGTGGAATGGCAGGTCGCCGGGGAAACCGGTGGCCAGGCGGAAAGCAGCAGCCTCAATCAGATGGTGCATGAATTCCGGGCCTTTGCCGACTGCCTGCAACGGCAGGACTTGGCCCGCTGTTATGCCTGGCTGGAGACGGCCTTGATCGTCGCCGAGGTGCTGGAGCAAGGCCGCCGCAGTGCGGGTATCCGCTTTGCCGCTGACGCACCCCTCGCCTAGCCGGCCAACAAGGCGATCCAGACGCGCTGGATCGCCGCCCCCGCCACCGTGACTGCGCAAAAAAGCAACAACCCTTGCCTTCCCCTTTGCTGCGCATCGGGTATAATCCGCCATCTTTTTTAACATCTGATGCCGCCTTCGCCATGACCGTAAACACCTTCGACCCCAACGCCCCTAGCAGCTGCGCCACCACCACCCTCGGCCAGATGCTGGAGGAGCAACCGGCAGCACCGACCCAGGCCGCCCCCGGCGCCGCCCGCATCGGCTTTGTCTCCTTGGGCTGCCCCAAGAACCTGGTGGATTCCGAGCGCATCTTGACCCAGTTGCGCACCGAAGGCTATGAGGTGGTCAACCGCTACGACAATGCCGAGCTGGTCATCGTCAACACCTGTGGTTTCATCGACAGCGCGGTGCAGGAGTCTCTGGAGGCCATCGGTGAGGCCTTGGCAGAAAACGGCAAGGTGATCGTCACCGGCTGCCTGGGCGCCAAGGAAGATCAGATCCGCGCCGTGCACCCCAAGGTGCTGGAGATCAGCGGCCCCCACGCCTACGAGCAGGTACTGGATCACGTGCACCGCTATGTGCCCAAGCCCCAGCACAATCCCTTTGTCAGCCTGGTGCCGGCCCAGGGGGTCAAGCTGACCCCGCGCCACTATGCCTATCTGAAGATCTCCGAAGGCTGTGACCACCGCTGTACCTTCTGCATCATCCCCTCCTTGCGGGGCGATCTGGTGAGCCGGCCCATCGGCGAGGTGCTGGCCGAGGCCAAGCGCCTCAAGGAAGCCGGGGTCAAGGAGCTGCTGGTGATCTCCCAGGACACCTCGGCCTATGGCGCCGATCTCAAGCACAGAACCGGCTTCTACGACGGCCAACCGGTGCGAACCCACCTCACCGCCTTGTGTCAGGAACTGGCCAAGCTGGATATCTGGGTGCGCCTGCATTACGTCTACCCCTACCCCCATGTGGATGATCTCATCCCCCTGATGGCCGAAGGCAAGGTGCTGCCCTATCTGGACTTGCCGCTGCAACACGCCAGCCCGCGCATCCTCAAGTTGATGAAGCGGCCGGGCTCGGTGGAGCGCACCCTGGAGCGCATCCGCCGCTGGCGGGAGATCTGTCCCGAGATCACCCTGCGCTCCACCTTCATCGTCGGCTTCCCCGGCGAAACCGAAGAAGACTTCCAGATGCTGCTGGACTTCCTGGAGCAGGCGGAACTGGATCGGGTGGGCTGCTTCCCCTACAGCCCGGTGGAAGGCGCCAAGGCCAACGAGCTGTCCGACTCCGTCCCCGAAGAGGTGAAGCTGGCCCGCTTCGATCGCTTCATGGCCACCCAACAGGCCATCTCCACCCGCAAACTGGCCCGCAAGGTAGGTCAGACCCTGTGGGTCATGGTGGATGAGGTGGACGAGGAAGGCGCCATCGCCCGCACCGCCGGCGATGCCCCCGAGATCGACGGCGTCGTCTATCTCAACGGCGTCATCAGCGTGCAGCCGGGTGACCGACTGCGGGTCAAGGTGGAGCACGCCGACGAATACGACCTCTGGGCAACCCCGATATAACAATCGGTTACAGCTTGTCAGTGTGGCGGGCCTGGTTAACAATAGCCCGTCAGAAGGCATACCTAACCAGGCCGTACCATGAAGATATTGTTGGTCGAAGATGACAAGCTGCTGAACCATCACCTGAAAACCATACTGCAGGAAGCCGGTAATCAGGTGTATGCCGCCAGCCGGGCCGACGAGGCACTGCACTACACCCAAGACTACCCCGTGGATGTGGCTATCGTGGATCTGGGTCTGCCCGATTGCGATGGTCTGCTGCTGATCCAGCAACTGCGGGAGCGGCAGATCGGCTTCCCCATCCTGGTGTTGACCGCCCGGGGCAACTGGCAGGACAAGGTGGCTGGCTTGGATGCCGGCGCCGATGACTACATGGTCAAGCCGTTCAACAAGGACGAGCTGATGGCCCGGCTCAACGCCCTGGTGCGTCGTAGCGCCGGTTTCATCTCCCCCAAGGTCACCGCCGGCCATTATCAGCTGGATCTGACGCGCAAGGAGCTGACCATTGACGGTGAGCCCATGGCGCTGACCCATTTTGAATACACCATCCTCGAGTTTCTGATGCGCCACAGCGGCCAGGTGATCTCCAAGCAGCAGCTGATGGATCAGCTGTATGACGATGGCGAAGGCGATCCCAATACCCTGGAGGTGCTGATCAGCCGGCTGCGCAAGAAATTGGATCCCGAGGGCGATCTGCAACCCATCAGCACCATTCGTCGGCAAGGCTACCTGTTCAACCTGCCATGCCAGTGATACTGCGCTCCCTGCACTTCAAGCTGCTGGCCGCCGCCGTCGCCTTGATCACCCTGCTGCTGCTGCTCATTTTGATGCTGCAGTGGCAGCGCAATCACGATCAGGCCTACCAGACCACGGAGCAGGAGCTGCAGGAAAACCTGGCCCGGCTCTTCTCCTCCAGCCGCACCGTGCCCACCAAGAAGCCCAAGCAGCCCCTGGCGTTTGAGGATCTGAAACTGGCGGCACTGGATGAGGACGTGGACGTGGTGATCTGCCAGGATGATGGCCACACCCTCTGGCACTACCTGCGCCAACCGCAGTTTCAACATGCCACGCAAGACTTTTGTGTGGATTTCGCCCGCCAGCGCAAGCTGGTCACCAACGATTTCGCCTTCCGGCTGGATGACCGGGATCCCCAGGCGCCCTTCTTCATCTACGACCTGCGGCTGGAACGCTACATCGGCAAGCCCATCACCTTCATGATAGTGCTGCTCTCCCCGGCTAAGCCGCTGCTGGACAAGCTGGCGCGCCAGGATAAGCGCTCGTTGCGCGATATCGTGCTGATCTGGCTCTCCGGTATCCTGCTGCTGGTGCTAGGCACCCGCTGGGGCCTGAGTTCGCTGCGCCGCATCCAGCAGCAGATAGAGCAGATCCAGGAGGGCCGCCGCCAGGAGCTGGAGCTGGATGTGGAAGCCGAGTTGCGCCCCCTCACCCGCTCCCTCAACCAGTTGCTGGAGAATGAGCGTAAACAGAAGTTGCGTTACCAGAACACCCTCAACGATCTGGCCCACAGCCTAAAGACGAGACTCGCCCTGATTGAGGCCACCTTTGACGAGGCCAAGGTGACGCCTAAGTTGCGGGAGCAGACCACCCAGCAGGTCAAGCAGATGGATCAGATGATCCAATACCACCTGCGTCGTGCCGTGGCCGGCCGTCAGGCCCTCAACAACCAGGGCATAGACCCCATTCCCCTGCTGCAGAAGTTGCAGGCCACCATGAGCAAGGTTTACCGCCATAAGCAGGTGCAGATCGAGCTGACCTTCGAAGACGGGCTGCAGTTTGCCGGCGAGGCGGACGATCTGTTTGAGCTGATGGGCAATCTGCTGGACAACGCCTGCAAGTTCGCCATCAGTCAGGTGGTGGTGCGGCTGCGCCGGGTGGCCAATCAGCTGATCATCCAGGTGGAAGATGATGGCCCAGGGATCGGAGAAGCCCTGCGGGCCAGGGTGACACAAAGGGGCGTGAGGGCCGATAACTCAGGTGGTCAGGGGATTGGACTCAGCGTCTGTGCCGAAATCATCGACAGTTACGGTGGCCAGCTGCTGATCGGCGACTCCCCCTTAGGGGGCGCCAGCATCCAGCTCAACCTGCCTTGTCTGGAACCCAATAACAAAAACGCCGTCAGATGACGGCGTTTTTGTTTCCCCTTGCTGAGGCTCAAACCGGCTAGGCAGCCTGTTTGTTCAAGTTGGCGATGGTCTGGTTGATCTCCTGCACCGTGTGCTTGTGCAGGGTATCGGCTTGCATGGGCATCATCAGCTTGCCCTGTTCAAACTGGTAACCACCGCGCCCCTGGATATACAGACGACCCTTGAAGAAGGTTTTGACATAACGGGCGATCATCAGAGGCAGGTACTTTTTGAAAATTCTCATTATTGTTCCTTGTCACTGTCAGAGCTGGCTCTCACTCTGTTAGTCGCACTTTATGCCAAATAGTTCCCTCTGATGATTATTAAATCCTCATGACCACGCAAAAGTCCGATGAAAATCACAAGATTCAAACAATGTCATGGGGAGAGGTCATTCGGATCAGTCGTCCCTGTCCCTGCTGCAGAACCAGCTCGGCCAGCCCTGAGGTCACAAATAAGGGCGGCACCAGCCCAGGACACAGCTCGCTGGCGACATAGCCCACCAGCGGCAGGTGGCTCACCAGCAGCACATTCTCCACCCCCTGGGTGGCCAGCACCTGCAGGTAATCCGCCACCTGGCGGGCATGACCATGGGGCACCAGTTCTGGCTCCGGCTGGACCGCGCCTGGCGCAGGCAAGCAGGTGGCCATCACCTCCCAGCTCTGTTGCGCGCGCAGATAAGGACTCACCAACACCAGATCCAACCCCTGGAGCTGCGGCGCCAGCCAGCGCGCCATCTGCAGGGTTTCTTCCCGGCCTTTGGCGGTCAGGGCCCGCTGGCTGTCCGTATCGGCCACCAGCTCGGCCTCGCCATGACGCAGGATATAAATGTTCATCGGTAACCCGCCTTAACGGTTATGGAACCCAGGGGGATCTTACTGGCTTCCCCCGGGTCAGACAATCTTTGTCCCACAGAGAAACGGTTTGCGCCCAATCGGGGACAGGTCAATAATACTTGTTATATCAAGACTCTGGCGATGGCCCTCTCCTCATGCATCCTCATACCAGCCCGAATGATCATCGTCGATACCACTACTTTGTCCTGGCCAATCAGCTCAAAGTCCTGCTGATTGAGGATCCGCAAACCGATAAGTCTGCCGCCTCCCTGGCGGTGCAGGTGGGACACTTCAGCGATCCCCTGGATCGGCAAGGCATGGCGCACTTTCTGGAGCACATGTTGTTCCTGGGCACCGCCACCTATCCCGAGCCCGGCGAGTACCAGGCCTTCATCCAGCGACATGGCGGTAGCAACAACGCCTGGACCGGCACCGAATACACCAACTTCTTTTTCGATCTGCAGCATGAGTTTTTCGAGCAGGGGCTGGCGCGCTTTGCCCAGTTCTTCATCTGCCCCACCTTTGATGCCCGCCTGGTGGACAAAGAGCGGCAGGCGGTGGACTCGGAATACCGGCTCAAATACAAAGACGAGGTGCGGCGGGTCTATCAGGTCCACAAGGAGACGGTCAATCCGGCTCACCCCTTTGCCAAGTTTTCCGTGGGTAACCTAGATACCCTGGCTGACAGGGCCGGCACTGAACTGCGAGAGGAGCTGATTGCCTTCTATCGCAGCCACTACAGCGCCGATCGCATGAGTCTGGTGTTGCAGTCTCCGGCCCCGCTGTCCCAACAGGCCGCCTGGGTCGAGCACTATTTTAGCGAGATCCCCAACCAGCAGTTGGGCGCACCGGCCCCCTGCCCGCCCCTCTATCTGGCGGCACAGCTGGGGATCCGGGTCGAGATCAAACCCATCAAGGAAAGCCGCAAGCTTACCGTCACCTTTCCGCTGGCGGGGGTGGAGCAACACTACCGCAGCAAGCCGCTGACCTTTCTTAGCCACCTGTTGGGGGATGAAGGCCCCGGCAGCCTGTATGCCTATCTCAAGCGTCAGGGCTGGGTCACCACCCTCTCCGCCGGGGGAGGCTTATCTGGCCATGACTTCAAGGATTTTTGTGTCAGTTTCGGCCTGACCCGGGATGGCCTCCATCAGGAAGTCACCATCATAGAGAGTCTGTTTGCCTTTCTGGCCCTCATCCGTGAGCAGGGGTTGGCAGCGTGGCGGTATGACGAGAAGAAACAGGTGCTGGATGCCATCTACCGCTTCCAGGAGGGGATCCGGGCCATCGATAATGTCAGTCATCTGGCCATGAACCTGTTCCACTATCCTGCCGAGGAGGTGGTGCGCGGCGACTATCTGATGGAAGGCTTTGATGAGTCCTTGGTCGCCCACTATCTCGAACAGCTCACCCCCGATAACATGCGGCTACAGCTGGTGTCCCCCCTGGCAAAGACGGATCGCCAGGCCGCCTGGTACGACACCCCCTATCGGGTGGAACCCATCGACCCCATCTGGCTCAAGCTCTGGCGACAACCTCGGCAGGCGTTATTTTGTCAGCACCTGGCCCTGCCAGCGGTCAATCCGTTTATCTGTCAACAGCTGGAACCACAAGCCGTGTCAGAGGTTCATTCGCAACCGCAACGCCTGGTGGGCCGTCCCGGCCTGCGGCTGTGGCATCTGCACGATGCGGATTTTCGGGTGCCCAAAGGCAACCTGTTTATCGCGGTAGACAGTGAGCATGCGGTGCGCTCTCCCCGCCATATCGCCACCATGCGGCTTATCATCGAGTTATGGCTGGATCACCTCAACGAGCTGACCTATGCCGCCGGCATGGCCGGGCTCAACTACCACGCCTACGCCCATCAAGGTGGCTACACCCTGCAGCTGGGCGGTTTCAGCGCGCCCCAGGTGCGCTTGCTCGGCCTTATCCTGAAGAACCGCACCTTTGGACGGGTGGATCCACAGCGGTTTAACCTGATCAAGCAACAATTGACCCAGAGCTGGGAAAACCAGCTCAAGGGCCGCCCCATCAGCCTGCTGTTCAACCACCTCACCAGCGTGCTGCAACCCAACAACCCGCCGGTGGAGGATCTGCTGCCACAGCTGGAGGGCATCAGTCATGAGCAGTTGCCCGAGTTTGTGCAGCAGCTTTACAAGGCCGTGCACCTGGAGGTGCTGGCCCATGGCGACTGGACACAGCAGCAGGTGCGGGAGATTGCCGGCCTGCTGGAACGGGAGATGACCCCCCTGAGTCTGCCCAGCCGCGAGACCCGCCGCGCCCTGATGGACTTGCGTGGCCAGGGCAGCTTGTTACGTCAGCGCCACTGCCCTCATCAGGACTCCGCCGTACTCATCTATTACCAGAGCCCGGGTACCAGCCCCCGGGACATAGCGCACTTCACCCTGGCCAACCACCTGATGGGTCCGGTCTTCTTCCACCATCTGCGCACCGAGCAGCAGCTGGGCTATGTGGTGGGCACAGGCACACTGCCACTCAATCGCCATCCCGGCTTGATCCTCTATGTCCAGTCGCCTGTGGCCGGCCCCCAGGCGCTGCTGGATGCCATGGACATCTTTATCGATGAGTTCCCCACCCTGCTGCAGACCATGTCGGAAGAAGAGTGGCAGCAAAGCAAGGCGGGTCTCATCAGCCAACTGGCCGAAAAGGATGCCAACCTGCGTAGTCGTAGCCAACGGCTGTGGGTCTGCGTCGGTGGCCGGGACTTCTCCTTCGATCAAAAAGAGCAGGTGGCCCTCTATCTGGAACAGATCAGCCGGGCCCAGATGCTGCGCTTTTTGCGCAAGCTACGCGCCAGCTTTGCCGATCGTCTGGTGCTGTTCAGCCAGGGCGAAGCCCACCAGGAGGAGGCCCCCCTGGCGCAAGGGCGCTACATTGACGATTTGGCCGCCTTCCGCCAGACCAGCCAGTACTTCTTCAATCTCTAGTCTCTCGTGGCTAGAGGCAGCCCGAGGCCTACTCCTCGGGCTGCCCTTCCAGCCAGGCCCGTAATGCCACATTGGGGCTGAAACGCTCCCCCGCCTGGGCGGCCAACGCTGCCATTTGTGTCAGTAAGGTCTCGCCTCCCAGTTGCCCCATGGCGGCAAAGGGCCCGCCCAAGAAGGGCGGAAAGCCGATCCCCATCACGGCCGCCAGATCGCCTTCTTGGGCACTGCCGATCACCCCTTCGGCCAGGCACAGGGCCGCCTCGTTATACAGCGGGAACAGGCAGCGCCGCACCAGGGTTTGCCCATCCATGGGGGCAGCCTTGGGCAGATCCAACCGCGCCGGCAGGCGATCATCAACCCGCCGCTTGCCACCTCGGCCATCATAGCGGTAGAAGCCGGCCCCGCTCTTGCGCCCCTGCCGGCCAGCGGCTTGCAGCCTGGGCACCAGATCCGGCGGCTGCATCCGGTCGCCAAACGCCTCGGTCAACACCTGCGCCACCTTGGCCCCCACGGCAAATCCCACCTCATCCAGCAGCGCCAGGGGGCCTACCGGAAAGCCAAATTGCCGCAGACACTGATCTATGTGTGCCACCGCCTGGCCTTCGGCCAGCAGACGCAGCGCCTCATTCAGATAGGGGGTGAGAATGCGGTTGACGTAAAAACCGACACTGTCTTTGACCACCACAGGAGTCTTGCCCTGTGCCAGGGCCAGGGCCAGCACGGTGGCCACCACCTGGGGATCGGTGCCGGCATGGGGGATCACCTCCACCAGCGGCATCTTCTCCACCGGACTGAAATAGTGCAGCCCTATGATGCGCTCCGGGTGCGCGGCCTGGGCGGCCAGTTGCGCAATTGGCAGCGAGGAGGTGTTGCTGGCAAAGATGAGCGGCGTGCCCAGGGCTTCTATCTCCGCCACCATCTGCTGCTTGAGGGTCAGATCCTCAAATACCGCCTCCACCACCAACTGTCGGTTGGCAAAGCCGCGATAATCCAGGCTGCCGCTGTAGCGCGCCAGCAGGCGGCGCACCTGGGGCGGGCTTAGGCGCCCCTGGCGGGCCTGGGCCAGGATACGCTGCTTGCCATAGGCCATGGCCTGGGCAAGTCCCTCATGACTCAGCTCCTTGAAACGCACGTCCAACCCGGCCTGCTGCACGCTCACGAGGCCAATGCCGCCGCCCATCAGACCGCCCCCCAGCACGCCAATGGCACTGACCGGCAAGGGGCTCGCCTGCTGGTATTGCACCTGCTTGGCCTGCTGGCTGGCATGAAACAGCCCCCGCAGCGCCCGGCTTGGACCACTCATCAGCAGCTGACCAAACTGCCGGGCCTCCTCCTGCTGCCCCACCTCGGCCCCCTGCGTCAGTCCCAGCGTCACCGCCTGCAAAATGGCCGGGATGGCCGGATAATGCCCCTGACTCTGGCGCTGAGCTTGACGGCTGGCCAGCTTGAGCAAGAGAGGGCGCCAGGGCCAGCGCAGACTTTGCCGCGCCAGCCAGCGGGGCTTGGGCGCCGGCTGCCTCAGCAGGTCGGCCGCCACGCGGTGTAAGGACGCTACCGGCACCACAGCCTCCACCAGCCCCAGCCGCTTGGCCTGGCGGGGCTTGAGTGTGCGTCCGCTGAGCATCAGATCCAGGGCGGCAGGCAACCCGATCCGTGCTGGCAACCGCTGGGTGCCGCCCGAGCCAGGCAGCAGTCCCAGCTTCACCTCAGGCAGACCCAACCGGGTTTTGTCATCGTCGCTGCAGATCCGCCTGTCGCAGGCCAATGCCAACTCCAGCCCACCGCCCAGACAAGGACCATGGATCAGGGCCATGGTGGGGAATGGCAAGGCAGCCAGCCGCGCAAACAGCTGCTGCCCTTGGCTGGCCAACTCGCTCCCGGCCGCGGCGTCGGCGCAGGCGTCCAACATCTTGATGTCGGCCCCGGCGATGAAGCTGTCCGGCTTGCCAGAGCAGATGAGCAGCCCAGCCGGCGACTGATCGGCCAGCAGATCCAGCACGGCGGCAAATTCTGGCAGGAGCGCCATGTCCAGCACATTCATGCTTGCCCTGGGGTTGTCTATGGTCAGGATCAGCAGGCCATCGGGGCCCTCACTTAAGGTCAATGCCTGGTTCATCATGCCCCCTCCCATACCATGGCCACACCCAGGCCACCGGCGGCACAGGCACTGGTCAGTGCCAGGCCACCCCCGCGGCGTTGCAACTCCCGCAGGGTCTGGGTGATCATCCGCGCCCCGGTGGCGGCAAAGGGGTGGCCGTAGGCAAGGGAGCCACCCAGCACGTTGAATCGCTCGGCGGCAACCGGCGGCACGGGTTCCGCCAGCCCCAGGGTCTGAGTGGCATACCGCTCGTCCGATAGGCACTGCAGGGTACAGAGCACTTGGGCGGCAAAGGCCTCGTGCATGTCGACGAGCGTCAGCTCCTCCCAGCGGCAGCCGGCCAGCGCCAAGGCCTTGGGAATCGCCATGGCCGGCGCCAGCAGCAGATCCTCCTGCACCGTTTTGGCGGCAAAGGCCAGGCTGCGCAAGTAGCCTAGCGGCGTCAGTCCCTGGGCCCTGGCCAGGCTCTCCTTCATCAGCAGCACGGCGGCGGCGCCATCGGTCAGCGCCGAGGAATTGCCCGCCGTGATGGTGCCCCCCGGTCGCACAAACGCCGGCTTGAGGGCCTGATAATCCGCCAAGCGGGCCTCAGGGCGGATCAGGTTATCCTGAGTCAGCGGCGGCCCGTCCGCCAGCAGATGGCAGGGCGCCACTTCGTCATCCAACCAGCCCGCCGCCCAGGCCGCCGCCGCCTTCTGGTGCGAAGCCAGGGCATATTCGTCCTGGGCCTCGCGACCGATGCCATAGCGCTGGGCCATCTGTTCGGCACTCTGTCCCATGCTCAGGCCGGTGGCGTATTCGGCCACCGGCGGTGGCACCGGCTTGAAATGGCGTGGACGCAGCGTCTTCACCGCCTGCCAGCGCTGGCGCCAGCTGCGGGCTTTTTGCAGATCCAGCAGGGCCACGCTCAGGGGATCGCTCAGGCCGATGGGCAGCAAGGAGCACGAATCTGCGCCACCGGCGATGCCCGCCTGGCTCTGACCCAGCCAGATTGCCTGGGCCACATTGGCCACCGCCTGAAAGCTGGTGGCACAGGCGCGGCTGACGCTGTAGGCATCGGTGGTGGGAGGCAGGGGCGAGAGCAGGACGATCTCCCGGGCGATGTTGGGGGCGGCGGGCATCTGGATCACCTGCCCGAACACCAGCAGATCCACCAGCGCCGGATCCAAGTCCGAACGTCGGATCAGCTCATTGACCAAGGCCGAGCCCAGGGACAAAGCCGAGCAACCGCGATAGGCCGTTGCCTGTTTGGCAAAGGGAGTTCTGAGTCCCGCCACCAGGGCGATACGCTCATTTTTTACCGCTCGACTTGCCTGAGTCATGGTCAGACCTCCTACCCCTTGATTACTTAAGCTAGGTGTAGCTCATATTCTTCGCAGGCAATACTCGGCACGCCTCACATTGTGTCCGCCCTCGCCCCCCATCCACGAAAAATGCGTGTAGACTGCCCCCATCCGTTTCATAACTAAGATATTGAAATGCCGAAACAAGCGATCAATGCCGTGCGCAGTTACCTGCACCAGCAGGTACTGGGTCAACCGGAACTGGTGGAGGGGCTGATGATGGCCCTGCTGGCGGATGGGCATATCCTGGTGGAGGGCCCGCCGGGCCTGGCCAAGACCCGGGCGGTAAAGAGCCTGGCCCGTTGCATCGAGGGTCGCTTTCATCGCATTCAATTCACGCCGGATCTGCTGCCGGCCGATCTCACCGGCACCGACATCTATCGGCCGCAGGATGGCAGCTTTGTCTTCCAGCCCGGCCCCCTGTTCCACCATCTGTTGCTGGCGGACGAGATCAACCGGGCGCCGGCCAAGGTGCAAAGCGCCCTGCTGGAGGCCATGGGGGAACACCAGATCACCATAGGCCGCAAGAGCTACCAGCTGCCTGAGCTGTTCTTGGTGATGGCCACCCAGAACCCCATAGAGCAAGAGGGCACCTATCCGCTGCCCGAGGCCCAGTTGGATCGCTTCATGCTGCACCTGCAGCTGGATTACCCCGATGCCGCCACCGAGCTGGCCATACTGCGCCTCAATCACGATGAGAACCGCCATGCACAGGAGGCCGAGCCTCCCCGCCTCAGCCAGCAGGATCTGTTTACCGCCCGCAAGGCGGTGCTGGAGGTCGCCCTGGCCCCGGCGGTGGAAAACTACCTGGTGGCCCTGGTGATGGCGACCCGCCGACCCGCCGCCTACGATGCCGAGCTGGGACGCTGGCTGGCCTACGGTGCCAGCCCCCGCGCCACCATGGCCCTGGCCCGCTGTGCCCGGGTGCGGGCCTGGTTGGCCGGCCGGGAGTTTGTCACCCCGGATGATGTCCAGCATTGCGTCTACCCTGTACTGCGCCACCGTCTGCTGCTGAGCATGGAAGCCGAAGCCGACGGCATCGACAGCAACCAGGTGATTGAGCGCCTGTTGCAACGGGTTGTTGCCGCGTGAGTGACGATGGCATCCAGCTGAGCCTGGAGCAGCTGCTGCAGTGCCACCGGCTGGGCGGCATCCTGGCCGCCCGCTTTGGCGGTGGCCTGCGCCTGGGACAACACAGATCCCGTGGCAAAGGGCGCGGCATGGAGTTTGCCGAGGTTCGCCCCTATCAGCAGGGCGACGATGTGCGCACCATCGACTGGCGGATCACCGCCCGCACCGGCCGCACCCACACCAAGCTGTTTCGTGAGGAGCGGGACAGGGCCGTCTATCTGCTGCTGGATCTCTCCCCTGAGATGTATTTCGGCTCCCGTGGTCAACTCAAGGCCCGCCTGGCTTGCGAACTGGCGGCCGCCCTGGCCTGGCAGGCCCAGCAACACGGCGACAAGGTGGGCGGCCTGCTGCTGGTGGAGCAGTCGCGCATTCGCCTGGCGCCGGGGGGCAATCGCAAGGATGTGCTCATGCTGCTGAACCAGCTGCTGAGTGCCTATCAGCGCGGCTTGTCGCGCACCCCCCTGGCGACCCCCCTGGATCAGGGCCTCGCACAGCTTAACCTTGTCGTACGTCCCGGCAGTCAGATCCAGGTGATCAGTGATTTTTACCGGCTGGCCAACGAGGGCTGGCACTGGCTGCGCCGGCTGAACCGCCAGCATGAGGTGCGCTGTTGGCAGGTGCGGGATCAGCTGGAACTGCAGTTGCAAGGCCAGGGGCATCTGGCGGTGGACAACCTGCGCCAGCAGGGGATGATCCATGCCAGTGATCCCCAGTTTGTCCGCCACTACCAGCAGGTTGGCCACTTCCGTCAGCAACAGCTGCGTCTGCAGCTACGCAGCAGCTGTAGCCAGCTGTTTGAGCTGGATGCCAGCCTCACGCTGCCAAGCCAGTTGCGGGGGCTATGATGGGCTTTCCCTTGCAGCAACTCAGAGACATCCATGAAGCCCCGCTCCCCGATGGCGCCATGCCCAGCGGTGAGTTCTGGCTGCTGTTGGCCAGCCTGACCCTCTGCGGCCTGTTATTACTCTGGCTGGCGGTGAGGCTGTACCGTCAGCGGGCCTGGTGGCGCCATTACCTGATCTGGCGCCAGTTGCAGCGCACCGATAACCTGACGGCGCTGGCCATCAACCAGTTCCTCAAATCCCTGCTGCTGTGTTATCGGCCCCGGGAAGAGATAGCCGCGCTCACAGGGCCGGCCTGGCTTCTTTATCTGGATCAGCTGGGCCACACCCGCTTCAACCAGTTCGCCGCCCAGTGGGAGGCCTGGCTCTACGGCGGTCACCCCCTCACGCCGCCAGCGCGTGGGGCCCTGCTGACTCAATGCCACCTTCTCTTGTTTGCCTTGCGGAGACAGATCCCATGCTGATCCTCGCCTGGCCCTGGTTGCTGGGGCTCGTGTTGTTGCCCCTGCTGGTACGGCGCCGCCTGCGGGCCGTCCCCTCCATGCTGGGGGATCCCCTGGTGATCCCCACCCTGCCCTATGTGAGCGAGCGCCCGGTGGCGGCGCACCGCTGGCAACCCCTGCTGCTGATGATGGCCTGGCTCTGCCTGTGCCTGGCCCTGTCACGGCCCCAGTGGTTGGGCGAGCCGGTGGCCCTGGAGCAGGCCCATCGCGACCTCCTGCTGGCGGTGGATCTGTCCGACAGCATGCGCACCCAGGACATGGTGCTCAAGGGGGCACCGGTGGATCGCCTGAGCGTGGTCAAACAACAGCTGACCCAGTTCGTCAACCGTCGGCAAGGCGATCGCATGGGATTGATACTGTTTGCTGACCATGCCTATGTGATGATGCCCCTGTCCGCCGATCACGCCACCCTGGCCCAATTTATCGATGAGCTGGACTTTGGCCTGGCCGGCCATCTCACCGCCATCGGCGAAGCCATCGGCCTCAGTCTCAAGCGCCTGGAGCAGCAGCAAACCCAGCGGAAGGTGCTGATCCTGCTGAGTGACGGCCGGGATACGGTGGAGACACTGCCGCCGCTCACCGCCGCCACCCTGGCCGCCCAGGCGCAGATGCGCATCTACACCATAGGGCTGGGTGCCGAAGACCCGGAAGATCCCGAAGGCAGCAACAGCGATCTGGATGAACAGACCCTGACGCGGATCGCCGCCGTCACCGGAGGGCAATATTTTCGCGCCCGGGATCCCGACAGCCTGGCGCAGATCTACCGGGCCATCGACGAACTGGAGCCCAGCGAGATCAGCGCCCGCTTCTATCAGCCGCGGCAGGAGCTCTACCCCTGGCCCCTGGCGCTGGCCTTGACCCTCTGCCTGCTACTGCTAGTGAGGCGCCTGCATGAGTGATCTGGTGTTGTTGCGCCCCTGGTGGCTGTTGGCCCTGCTGCCCCTGGGACTGCTGTACTGGCAGCGCAAGCGGCTGCTCTTTCGCCGGCAGGATCTGATCCGGCCCAGTCTGCTGGCCTACCTGAGCCCGGAGGCGGCCAGCCCACAGTCCCGCCGGCGCCATCGTTGGCCCTGGTTGGCGGCCCTGCTGGCCCTGCTGGCGTTAAGCGGGCCGGCCGTCCAGAAAAACGATGCCTTGTATGAACAGGAGCAGTCCTGGTACTGGTTGCTGGATGTCTCCCATTCCATGCTGGCCGACGACCTGCCCCCGTCGCGCCTGATCCGCAGCCGCTACAAGCTGCTGGAGCTGTTGGAGCTGGCCCCCACCGCCAAGGTGGGCCTCATCGCCTTCGCCGGCGATGCCTTTGTCATCAGCCCGGTGACCGACGATCACGACACCTTGCGCCACATGCTGCGGGAGCTGGAACCGGGCGTCATGCCCCAGGCCGGCTCGGATCCGGTGGCGGCGGTGCGCCTTGGCCTGCGCCAGTTGACCCAGAGCCAAACGCTACGGGGGCGCCTGCTGCTCATCACCGACAACCTCACCGCCGCCCAGGCACAGGCCATCCGCCAGTTGATGGCCAACCAGCCCTGGCCGCTGGATCTGCTGGTGGTGGGCACCCCTCCCGGCGCCGCCATTCCCCTGGCGGATGGCCGCCTGCTGCGCAATGCCCAGGGGCAACTGGTGATTGCCAAGACAGACTACATTCAGTTGCAACAACTGGCCGACCAGGTGGGCGGTACCCTCTATCGCCTGGATGGTGATGAGAGTCAGTGGGCACGACTGCTGCGCCCGGATGCCGGCCAACGCCGCGGTGCACCGGTTGGTCGCCAGCAGGTGGATCTTGGCTACTGGCTGCTGTTACCCCTTATCGGCCTGGCCTTGATGTTCCGCCGCGGGCTGCTGTGGCTCTGCCTGCTGACACTGTTGGGACCGGTTTTGCCCAGACCGGCCATGGCGGATGAGGGCATCGCCCTGTACCAGGCCCAGCGCTATGCCGAGGCCGCGCAACATCTTGACGATCCCCTCTGGCGCGGCAATGCCTTCTACCGGGCGGGTAACTACCAGGCTGCCCTGGGGGCGTATGGACTGCTGGACGGGGCCCAGGCTCGGTTCAACAGTGGCAATGCGCTGGTGCAGCTGGGCCGCTATCAGGAGGCGTTAAGTGCCTATGATGCGGCCTTGGCGCTGGACGCCAACCATTTTGATGCGCGCTTCAATCGCGACCTGGTGGCCAACTGGCTGGCCAATCAAGATCAACACAGTGGTGAGGCCCCCCAGCCACAAGACAGCTCGCAACAGGATACGGATCCCCTCAAGGTGGTGGCCGAGGCACCGGGCAACCTGATGAAAAACCGTCTGCGGCTGCAGGCGACCAAGCGCCCCAGCCGATTGCAGGAGGAGCCCTGGTGAACCGCTGGTTACTGATGCTGCTGATGCTGAGCCTGCCCCTGCAGGCCGCCACCCGGCTCAGCCTCTCGCCGCCCCCCTATCGGTTAGGTCAAAGCCTGCAATTGACGCTGCAGGCGGAGGGACTGCTGCCCGCCGAAGCCCTGGATATCAAGCCGCTGTTTGCCAGCTTCGTCATCGGCCAGCTGCGCTGGCAGCAGGATCCGCAGCGCCAGAGTACGCAATGGCTGATCCCCCTCGTCCCCCGGCTCAGCGGTACCGTGGAACTACCCGCCCTGCAGGTCGGCCAGGAGCGCACCGCTGCCCAACCGCTGCAGATCGATTTGCCCCCTGCCCCCCGGCTGCCAAACCTGAACCGACAGGCTGCCCAACTGCAGGGACAACTGAGCCGTGATCACGCGCTGGTGGGGCAACCCCTCATCTATGAAGCCCGGATCTGGATGCACCCCGGGGTGCAGATGGCCAGCCTCACGGCCCCCAGCCTGGAGGGCGCCAACATCTCACTGCTGGGCGAGGACGAGCAAACCAGCGAGCTGATCCAGGGGCAACGAGTCTTGAGTCTGCTGCGCCGCTATCTGGTGGTACCCGAGGTGCCCGGCGAGGTACGCGTCTTTGGTGCTCAGGCCCAGGGGGAAGAGCTGGAGGATGCACAAGGTTTGCAACTCAAGGCCAGCCCGCTGCGGCTTGAGGCTGCCGCCCAAACCCTCAAGGTCACAGCCTTGCCGGCCGATGCGCCCGAGCTGGTGGCCAATGCGGTGAATCTAAGCCAGCACTGGGAGCCGGCCCAGGGGCCCTATCGCCAGGGCGATCCCATCATTCGGGTGCTGACGCTGGAATTGGTGCAGGCGGATCCGCGGCGCGTGCCCACCTTGGATCTGCCGCAACAGGCCGGCCTGCGCAGCTATGAAGATGGACAACAGACGCAGATCACCCTGCAAGGCGGCGAACTGCAGATCCGGCAGACCCTGCGGCAGGCGCTGATCCCGGTGGCCGGCGGCGACCTTTCGCTGCCCGCCGTAGAAATCACCTGGTGGAACGCACTCACACAGCAATCAGAAACCAGCCGCCTGCCGGCCATTAGCCTGCCGGTCCTGGCACTGCCTGCCGTCACATCGGCGACCCAAGACAGGCCAGCCCCCACCGTTTCTTTGGCCTGGTGGGGCGTCCTGCTGCCGCCCCTGCTGGCACTGTGGTGCTGGCGGCGCCGGGACAGGCTCCCCAAGCCCCGTTGGCTGGCGCTCCTCTGGCACAGCCTGAGTCTGCTCCAGGCCAGCCGCCAACCGGACGCCCGGCACCTGCACGCCTGCCTGCTGGCCTGGGCCAGATGGCGTTGGCCGCAGACGCCGCCGACCTGTGTTGAAGCGCTGCCTTGCTATGCCGATTTCGCCACCCAACTGGATCCGCTGCTGGCGGCTTGTTTCGCCAATCGCCCCACCGATTGGCGCTGGTCGCTCGACGTGACCCGCCGCCTGCTGATCTGGCAGGGGGGAAACAGCCGGCAATCCGAGGGGTTGAACCCGAACGCCCTCGACTAAATAGATTCGCTTGGTTCCCAAACAGGCATCGTCTTCACATTTTTACATTCACAGAGTGCGATAGCCTGCTTTTTAACCGCTGGTCTGATTTCCCACCAGTCAGCCCCCCCGTACAATCGCGCCTCCTGTTAATGATTATCAAGTTGTGAACCGATAATGCAAAAGACCAAGCTTGCGACTGTTGCCCTCGCCGTCTCTGCCAGCCTGTTGGCCGGCGGCGTTCAGGCCGCTGCGTTCAACCTCAACGAGCACTCAGCCTCTGGCTTGGGTCGCGCCTTTGCTGGCGAAGCCGCCATCGCGGACAATGCCGCCGTGCTGGCCCGCAACCCGGCCGCAATGACCCGCTTCGAGCGCGCCGAGATCAGTGTGGCGGCCACCTATGTGGCACCCAATGTAGACTTGCAAGGCAACGGTGATGCCCTGGGTGGACTGGTGTCCTCCAGCAGCCTGGATGCCAGCAATGTGGCCCCGTCTGCGACCATTCCGGCCTTCTACTATATCCAGCCCATCAATGCACAATGGGCCGTCGGCCTGGGCCTGTTCTCCAACTTCGGTCTCTCCACCGAATATGATGAGAACTATGTTGCCGGGGCCCTGGGTGGCAAGACCGAGCTGACCACCTACAACATCAATCCCAATGTGGCCTATAAGCTCAACGATCAGTGGAGCCTGGGGGCCGGGATCAGTGCCATCTATGCCGATGCCAGTCTGGTGCGCCGTGCCGGCGCCCTGGCCTACCTCAATCCGGCACTGTCTACCGATACCGCCATCGTGGATCTGAAAGGGGACACCTGGGCCTGGAACTGGAATGCCGGCGTCCTGTACGAATACAACGCGGCCAACCGCTTCGGCCTGAGCTATCGCTCCGGCACCACCTTGAAGCTGGAAGGTGAATATTCCGGCAGCAGCACCGCCTTTAACAAGGTGCCTGGCAAGCTGGATCTGGAACTGCCCGCCATCGCCGAGTTCTCAGGCTATCACCTGCTCAATCCGCAATGGGCCCTGCATTACTCTGTGCAGTGGACCGACTGGAGCGTGCTCAAAGAATTGCGGGCCACCAGCGATCAGTGCAGCGGCGACTGCTTCCAAAAGGATCTGGAGTTCCACGACAGCTGGCGTTATGCCATCGGTGCAAGCTGGTATCTGGACCCGCAGTGGACGCTGCGCGCCGGTCTGGCCCTGGATCGCCAGGCGGCCTACCACGTGATCAGCATCCCAGATACCGAGCGCCTCTGGTATAGCCTGGGCGCCAGCTACCAGGTCAATGAGGATTTGAGCCTGGATCTGGGCGTCGCCTACCTGCAAGGGGATGATACCCAGCTGCAAGAGAGCATCGCCACTGGCGTGGACGTAAACTACCGCACGAGTGCGTCTGCCTGGCTCACCTCACTGCAAATGAACTACCGCTTCTAAGCCCTTATGACCACCGGTGTTTTTCCGCCGGTGGTCTGTTTTTTGAGATTTGTGACAGCAGCGAATTATTGTATCTAGCACAGTTGCAGCCCCCTTCTGCCACTGTTACTTTGCCGACTTGAGTTCCTCGGATCAGCTCCCGGGCTGATCGTTTAGCACCCTGGTCGTCTATGTATTCATTTGTTGCCCGTCAACCCATTCTTAATCGTCAGCAGCAGCCAGTTGCCTACGAACTCCTGTTTCGTCAAGGGTTGGAAAACGTCTTCCCCAACATCAGTCCAGAGCAAGCCACCAACAAACTGATTGCCGAGCAGTTCCTCACCCAGCCCATAGAACACCTGATTGGCGATCACCCTTGTTTCATCAACTTTCCCGAGAGTCTGCTGCTGCAAGGACTGGCCGATAGTCTGCCCACCGATAAGGTGGTGATAGAAATCCTGGAGACGGCCACCCCCGATGCCCCCCTGCTGCAGAAGGTGCAACAGATGAAGCAACAGGGCTATCGCATCGCGCTGGATGACTTCACCCTGGATGCCCGCTGGCAGCCGTTTTTGCCCTATATCGACATCATCAAGTTTGACTGGCGAACCAGTCCGGTGGAGGAGATCCGCCAGTTTATCGATAGCCACAGCCACCTGAAGCTGCAATATCTGGCGGAGAAAGTCGAAGATCAGGCCGAATTTGAAGCCGCCATGGCCATGGGTTGTCACTTCTTTCAGGGCTATTTCTTCAGCCGTCCCGAGGTGGTGCAACAAAAGACCCTCAATGCCAGCCAGCTGACCCTGATGCGCCTGCTCAAGGAGGTGAACAAGGAGGAGCCGGATTTTGACCGCATCGAGGCGCTGCTGAGCAGCGATGTCAGCCTCTCCTACAAGTTGCTGCGTTACGTCAACAACATGCGCTATGGTGCCGGCAAGCCGATAACCTCGTTCCGCCAGGCCGCAGTTTTTCTGGGCAACCGCGAGCTGCGCCGGTTTGTCTCCTTGGTCACCACCACCAGCGTGGGCGAGCATAAGAGCCCGGAGCTGTATCATATGTGCCTGGTGCGCGCCCGCTTCTGCGAGCTGCTCTCCTTGCATCGGCCGCAGTGGACCAATCCGTCCGAGGCCTTCCTGTGTGGCCTCTTTTCCTTGCTGGAGGCCCTGCTGGAGCAGAGTTTCGAACACCTGCTGCAGGATGTACCTGTCTCGGCGGCCATAGTGCAGGCCCTGGTGCACAACCGCGGTGAGCTGGCCTTCTATCTGGCCTTTATCCGGGACTATGAAGCAGCTAACTGGCCACGCATCGCCAAGCGGGCGGAGAAGATGGGATTGAATGAAGCAGAAGTGGCTCGCCTCTACCTGGAGGCGAACCAGTGGGCCAACCTGCTCAGTCAGCCGGAGAAGTGACCGCGGGGTAGGCCTGCCCCGCCAGAAAGTGCTTGCGGCACAGGGAGACGTAGCGATCCGCATCGCCGATCTCCACTTGTGCCCCTTCCCGCACCACGTGTCCCCCCTCGCCCACCCGGGCATTCATGTGTGCCTTGTTGCCACACCAGCAGATGCTCTTGAGCTCTTCGACCTTGTCCGCCAGACATAAGAGGTGATAGGAGCCATCAAACAGCTCACCGCGAAAATCCGTCTTGAGCCCGTAGGCAATCACGGGGATCCGCAGCTCATCAACGATCTGAGCCAGCTGATATACCTGGGCCCGGGTCAGAAACTGGGCCTCATCCACGATAAAGACATCGGGTCGGCCAGGGCTCTGAGCCAACAGCGCAAACAGATCCGTCTGCTCGGTGAAGACAGGCACCTTCAGCTCCAACCCCACCCGGGCGGTGATCACTCCCACGCCAAAGCGATCGTCAATGGCAGGGGTCATGGCCAAGGGCGTCATGCCCCGCTCCAGATAGTTAAAATGGGCCTGAATAAGCTGGGTGGATTTGCCGGAATTCATGGCGGCAAATTTATAGTGCAGGGATGCCATGTTGCTCCTTGAGTACGACGCAAGGGCCGCATGATGTCAAAAAAAAGGGCGCCCGTCAGCCACGGGCGCCCGATTGAGATGATGAGGCTCAGGCCGGTTGCAGCACAGCCCGCCGCCCCCACCACAGCAGGCAAGGCAGCAAGACTAGGCCCGTCACCGCCAGCCCCAGCAAGGCCGAGCCGCTAAAGCCCAGCGCCAGGTAACCCAGCACAGAGGCCAAGGCGATCAAGAGTGCATAAGGCAACTGGGTCACCACATGGTCCATATGATGACAACCGGCACCGGTAGAAGAAAGGATGGTGGTGTCCGAGATGGGGGAGCAGTGATCGCCAAACACCGAGCCTGCCAACACCGCGGAGAGCATGGGCAGCAGCAGGCTAGGCTCGCTGGCCATGGCCAGATCCCCCGCCAGCGGCAGCATGATGCCAAACGTGCCCCAGCTGGTACCGGTTGAAAAGGCCATGATACCAGCCAGCACAAACAGCATGGCCGGCAGCAATGCCACCGACGGTCCGGATTGGGTGAGCGATGCCAGGTACTTACCCGTCTCGATGTCGCGGATCACGGCACCGATAGCCCATGCCAGGATCAGGATGCGGATGGCTGGCCACATGGCCAGCAGCCCTTGTTTGAGGGCCAGGCCCCAGTGGGCCAGCGGCAACCCCAGGCGCAAGGCCAAACCACAGGCCACCAGCAGGGCGCTTGCCCCGCCCTTAACCAGTGACAAGCCAACATCGGTATTCTCCAGCGCCTTCAACAGTGAGAAGGCCGTGCCATCGGCGGCCAGCTTGCTCGCCCCGCTCGAGATCATGAAGAACACTGTGGCCACTACCAGGGTAACGATGGGCCAGGCCAAGTCCTTGACCTGCCCCCGTTCGGACTCCGGCAGCTCGGCAGAGGCCCCCGGCGGTATGCCACGGGCGGCATCGAACAGCTGCCCCTGGGCGGCGGCCGCCTCATGACGGGCCATGCTGCCCAGATCCAGATCCCGCAACACCACCACTGCCACCATCAGCAGCGTAAAGACGGCATACAGGTTCATGGGGGCCATGGCCACGAAGGTCGCCAGTGGGCTATGACCGGTAAGGCCATGGGAGGCCAGAATGCCGCCGATCAAGGCGATGATATAGGCCCCCCAGGAGGAGACCGGCATCAAGACGCAAACAGGGGCCGCCGTCGAATCCAGCAGGTACGCCAACTTGGCGCGAGAGATGCCATGCCGATCCGTCACCGGCCGGCAGATGGTGCCCACCGCCAAGCTGTGAAAGTAGTCATCAATGAAAAACAAAAAGACCAGCAGCCCCGTCATCATCTTGGCCTGCCGACGGCTGCGGATCCGCTGCTCGGCCCATAGGGCAAAGGCCCTAGTCCCCCCAGAGATAGCCATCAGGCTGATTAAGCACCCCAGCAGCAACAAAAAACCGATGATATTGAGATTCCAGCTGTTCCAGCTCTCCTCACTCCAAACGATGTTGATAAATTTGTCGGCCAGATATTGGGTCGTAGCACCAGGGGCGCCCATATTTAACAGCATGGCACCGGCCAGTATCCCGACGCCAAGGGAAAGCAAAACCCGCCGCGTGGTAATGGCCAACGCCACCGCCAGTAACGGGGGCAGTAGGGACAGCACAGAATCAGAATATTGGGCTAAAGCCATGATCTCATATCACCTATATCTAGGCGGAGATCTACAGAAGAGGGATGCAAAAGCAACCTGCTAGGCAGGTGATATACAGAACCCCTTCGGTAGCGCTCCATAGTGTTCAACTATGACAGTGCCGTTCCTTTTCGAAACGGCCCCAGCAGGCGATGATGATGCATACACCCACTTCGGCGTCGACTCCTTTCCCGGAACTTCACAGGAATCACCCTCTGAACCGGTACTTTTAGGCAACGCGCCTCTACTAAAGGTAAATCGCAGTGATTCTATCCACTAAAGCAGCGGTGTCAAGATAATCATGCTAGCAAAATCAAGTCTCACATGAATCGCATTTCTGGGTTAATGCCAATTGAATTTATTAAGTTAATATCTACGAGACTTTATTAAGAGTGAATCCTTGACTAATTAATATATTGTTTATAAATTTCGTTTAAATCCCCGCATAACACCTATCTGAGAGTTTTGATCATGTCTGAATTTCTGAAAGTTTTAATGAACATTCGCAGCTTGCGCGCTGCGGCACGCGAAGTCTCACTAGAACAGCTTGAAGAAGGACTTGAAAAGCTGACCGCTGTGGTAGAAGAACGCCGCAATGAGGAAGCTAGCCAGCGCGAGGCCCAAGAGGAGCGCAAGCGCAAGATCAACCAATATATGGACATGCTTCGCGCCGATGGCATAGATCCGGTTGAACTCAAAGAATTGATGGGCGACATTGAAAAGCCGGCAGGCAAACGCGCTCCTCGCCCGGCTAAATATCGTTATACCGATGAAGCTGGCCAAGAGAAGACCTGGACCGGTCAAGGTCGTCAACCGGTTGCTATTCGCACGCACATTGAAGCCGGTGGCAAGCTCGAAGATTTTCTCATCGAGAAGAACTAATTTTTATTTCGTCATTAAGGCCGCAATTGCGGCCTTATTTTTTACAGTCGAACACCCATGCCCCTCATTGAGCATCGCCCCCCACAAATATTCAGACGACGGCATATCGACATCATCTTGATGCTGGGTTTTTCGCTGTCGCTGATACTGTTGCAGCTGATCCACAGTCAGGTGATGGATTTAGCCTATCAACGGCAGGCCATTCTCCACGGCGCCTGGTGGCGGCTCATGACCGGTGGGCTGGTGCATAGCAACAGCCTGCATCTGTTGATGAACCTCATAGGCTTGCTGCTGATCAGTTGGATTTACCGCCCCAGTTGCAACCTGCTACAGCAAGTTGGCTGCTTGCTGCTTCTGGTGCCCTTGATCAACCTGACCATCTTGGGCTTCGATGCCCATCTCAACCGGTATGTCGGACTATCCGGGGCCCTGCACGGCCTGTTCTGTTACGGAGCCCTGAGCAGTCTGCGCAGAGGAGATCGGCAGCAGATCTATTGGCTGCTGGGGCTGCTGATCAAATTAATATGGGATCACTGGCATCAGGATGGCATCACCGCCGGTCTGATCGGGGTGGCCGTCTATGATGGCGCCCATTGGCTGGGCGCACTGTTTGGTCTCTTGCTGGGGGGGGCTCAGTGGCTCAGATCAGGCTGGCGTTAATGGCTTGCAAGGTGGCAACGGGATCTACCGCCTGAGTGATGGGGCGCCCTATCACCAAATAATCCGCCCCGACAGCAACCGCCTCGGCTGGCGTCAATACCCGACGCTGATCGCCCTGCTCACTTCCCGCCGGCCGTATCCCCGGGGTGACCAGTAAGAACTCGGCTCCCAGTCGCGCCTTGAGCAATTGAGCCTCCTGTGCCGAACACACCACCCCGTCCAACCCGGCCTGGTGGGTCAGACTGGCCAATCGCAATACTTGCTCCTGCGGTGCCAGATCGAGCCCTATCTGGGCCAGATCCCCTTGTTCCATGCTGGTCAGCACGGTGACGGCTATCAGTTTGGGCGCTCGCGCCCCATAGGGTACCAAGGCCGCCTTGGCGGCTTCCATCATCCGCAGACCACCGCTGGCATGCACGTTGACCATCCACACGCCCAACTCGGCGCTGGCCGCTACCGCCTTGGCCACCGTATTGGGAATATCGTGAAACTTGAGATCAAGAAATACATCGAAGCCCTTGCCCACCAACTGGCGCACGAACTGAGGGCCAAACAGGGTGAACATCTCTTTGCCCACCTTAAGACGACAGAGGCTGGGATCCACCTTTGCCACAAATGCCAGGGCAGCGGCCTCGTCCGCATAATCTAGCGCCACAATCACCTTGGGATCTGTCATAACTACTCCTGCTTTTATTCCCCATCCAAACCACGGATGGGCTTGATGGTGCCCCACCCCTTACAGGAGGGACATTGCCAAAAAATCACGCGGGACGAGAAACCGCAACGCCGGCAGCGATGCACCGGCTTGACGTTGATCTGTTCCTGTACCAAAGAGGCCAGCAAACCGAGGCTTTCTCTCGCCTCCTGGCTTCTGGCCTCGGCCAATTGATAACGGATCAGTCGATGAAACCCCTTCATGGTGGGATGGCGTTTCAGCTCGTCCAGCACCAGCTGTTCCGCCGCTGCGCGGCCCAGCAACTTTTCTTGTTCATCGGCCAGGGCCAATAGCACACTGGCGGCATGGGTCTGTTGCAGCCACTGCTGCAGTATCACCCCCAGCTCGGTTTCATCCTGCTCGCTCAGGCATTCCAGCAGCAGAGGGAGCGCCTCAGGGGCAAAGTCAGCGTCCAGGGTCGGCAGGGGTTGCAATGTCTCGATGGCCAAGTCGGCATTGTGCTGCTGCCAATAGGCCCGGGCCAGCATGAGTCGCGCCCGAATACAGTGATCGTCCGTCTGCAAGGCACGCTTGAGCTTGTAGATAGCCTTCTTCTGTTCCTGGGCCTTAAGCAACTGTTCGGCTTGCTCGCAATAAAAATGGGCGATGGACGGAATCACCTTGTTTCCCAGCTTGCGCTTGCTGCGCTCGGCCACCGCAATGGCCTTGTCCCATTCCCGCATCTGCTGATAGATGTCGATTAGCAGATTAGCGGCAGACTCTTCATGTTCTGAGTCTTTAACAAGTTCAGGCAGTATGCTCTCTGCCCGGTCCAATAAGCCGGCAGCAATAAAATCCCGCGCCAACTCCAGCATGGCTAGATTGCGCTGTTCATAGGTTAAATGGGGACGGGCTACCAGGTTCTGGTGAATACGGATTGCGCGCTCCACTTCACCTCGTTGGCGAAACAGATTGCCGAGTGCCAGGTGAGTTTCGAGTGTTTCCTCATCCACCTGTAACATCTCGATAAAGAGATCCACGGCCTTGTCGGGTTGTTCGGAGAGCAAAAAGTTAATCCCGGCAACATAGTTCCGGGAGAGTTTGTGGCCTAGATTTTCTTTGTCTAGCCTGGCGCTTCGCTGGCCCATATACCAGCCATAAGCGACGGCTATTGGCAACAACAGGAACAGCAGTTCCAGCATGTGAAGATTATTCCTTGCCTAACTGGCCCCGGAGGCTATTGAGTTCCTTGGCCTGGCGTTGCAGTTGTTTTTGCAGCTTTTGCTGACGAAATTGCTGGCGAAAATACCCCCAGGACCAGACCAGACTCGCGAAGGCAAAACCGCCCAGAAAGACCAGGGCGAGCAGTGTGGAAAGATAGAATTCACCGCGGGCGATCAGGAAATTAACGCGGACGAGCTGGTTGTTTTCTGCCCCCAGCGTTAAGGCGATGGCACACACGACCACCACCACGAAAATAATAGCCAGATTACGCATGCAAAGACGTCCTCAGATAAACGAACCCAAACCCGGTGCGGTTGCTGAACCGCCGTTTATCAAGCAAGGTTCACGCGCTCTCTGAGCTCCTTGCCGGGCTTGAAGTGAGGCACCGACTTGCCTTGCAGCTCCACCTTCTCCCCGGTCTTGAGATTACGACCCACTCGTGGGGCCCGATAATGGAGAGAAAAACTACCAAAGCCACGGATTTCAATCCGCTCACCGACCTGCAATGTGGAAGCCATTTGTTCCAAGATCTCACGAATGGCCGCCTCCACCTCTTTGGCAGATAAATGCAATTGCTTGCTGGCAAGGCGCTCAATCAAATCGGATTTGGTCATAGCGAGGCTCCTGTATATGTCGAGGGCAAACAATGGTCTTAAAAAAAGGGCGGTCAAGACCGCCCTTTTTGTGCCGAAGGGGAACTTATTCGCCCTTGGCAGCCTTGAACGCTTCGGCCATGGCGTTGGTGAAGCCAACATCATCTTGTTGTTGGTTCAGAGTATCGATCGCAGCCTTCTCGTCAGCTTCGTCCTTAGCACGGACAGACAGGCTAACGGTGCGGTTCTTGCGGTCTACACCCATGAACTTGGCTTCAACGTCATCACCCACGGACAGAACCAGAGAGGCATCTTCCACGCGATCGCGGGAAACGTCGGAGGCACGGATGTAACCTTCTACGCCTTCTTCCAGCTCGATAGTGGCGCCCTTGGCATCAACGGCGGTTACCTTACCGGTAACGATAGCACCTTTCTTGTTGTCAGACAGGTACTTATTGAAGGGATCTTCTTCGATCTGCTTCACGCCCAGGGAGATGCGCTCGCGCTCCGGATCCACTTGCAGAACAACGGCTTCGATTTCGTCGCCCTTCTTGAATTCGCGAACGGCGTCTTCGCCGGAAGCGTTCCAAGAGATGTCAGACAGGTGCACCAGACCATCGATGCCACCGTCCAGACCGATGAAGATACCGAAGTCGGTGATGGACTTGATCTTACCAGCAACGCGGTCGCCCTTGGCATGGCTTTCAGCAAACTGCTGCCACGGGTTGGCCTTGCACTGCTTCAGACCCAGGGAGATACGACGACGCTCTTCGTCGATGTCCAGAACCATGACATCAACCAGATCGCCCACGTTAACAACCTTGGACGGGTGGATGTTCTTGTTGGTCCAGTCCATTTCAGACACGTGAACCAGGCCTTCCACGCCTTCTTCGATTTCAACGAAGCAGCCGTAATCGGTCAGGTTGGTCACGCGGCCAGACAGACGGGCACCTTCCGGATAACGCTTGGCAATAGCCACCCACGGATCTTCGCCCAGTTGCTTCAGACCCAGGGATACACGGGTACGCTCGCGGTCGAACTTCAGCACCTTGACGTTGATTTCGTCGCCCACGTTGACGATCTCGGAAGGATGCTTAACGCGCTTCCAAGCCATGTCGGTGATGTGCAGCAGGCCGTCAACGCCGCCCAGATCCACGAAGGCACCGTAGTCGGTCAGGTTCTTGACGATACCCTTAACTTCCATACCTTCTTGCAGGTTGGCCAGCAGGCTGTCGCGCTCGGTGGTGTTTTCGGTTTCGATCACGGCACGGCGAGAAACCACAACGTTGTTGCGCTTCTGGTCCAGCTTGATGACCTTGAACTCCAGCTCTTTGCCTTCCAGGTGGGCAGTGTCGCGCACCGGACGCACGTCAACCAGAGAACCGGGCAGGAAGGCACGGATGTTGTTCACTTCAACGGTGAAACCACCCTTGACCTTGCCGTTGATCAGGCCGGTAACGGTAGCCTGTTCTTCGTAGGCCTTCTCCAGTTGCAGCCAGGCTTCGTGGCGCTTGGCCTTTTCGCGGGACAGTTGAGTCTCGCCGAAACCATCTTCAACGGAGTCCAGAGCCACATCAACGTAGTCACCCACGTTGATTTCCAGCTCGCCTTGGCTGTTCTTGAACTGTTCGGCCGGGATGGCAGATTCAGACTTCAGACCGGCGTCAACCAGAACGATACCGTTCTCGATGGCGACAACCAGGCCCTTAACGATGGCGCCCGGACGGGTTTCGAGTTGTTTCAGAGACTCTTCAAAGAGCTGAGCAAAAGATTCAGTCATGTTAGATTAAGGTTTTAAAGTTAACATCCACATGGCAATCCGGCCGATGCGGGGTTGTTTCAGTAAGTCTTTTTCATCCTTGAGAAAGACACCGAACCGGACTAGTGCCCGGCGCGAAGTTTAGTTTCAGCGTAAGACAAAACCCGCTCAACCACCTCATCAATGCTCATCTGGGTGGAGTCCACCACCAGGGCATCGTCGGCGGGTTTGAGCGGCGCTACGGGGCGGTTCCGATCCCGGTCGTCCCGTTCTTTTATCTCGGCTAAAAGGTGCTCAAAGTTAACATCAAAGCCCTTGGCCTGCAACTGTTTACAGCGCCGGTTGGCTCGCTCCTCGGCACTGGCATCCAGGAAGATTTTGACCTGGGCATCCGGGAACACCACAGTGCCCATATCACGCCCATCGGCGATGAGGCCTGGGTCGTTGCGAAAGGCCCGTTGGCGGCGCAACAGGGCCTCCCGGACCGCCGGGTAAGCCGCGACCTTGCTGGCGGCATTTCCCGTCTGCTCGGTTCTGAGCTGCTCGGAGACCACCTCCCCTTCCAGCACCACCTTGACGCCGTCCGCCGTGGGCGTGAACTGGACGTCCAGATGTGACGCCAGCGCCATCAGAGCCCCTTCGTTCTCCAGATCCACCTCGTGATGCAAGGCCGCCAGCGCCAACACTCGGTAGATGGCGCCGGAGTCCAGCAGATGCCAGCCTAGGTGTTGCGCCAGCCGTTGACAGACGGTGCCTTTGCCGGCCCCGCTCGGCCCATCTATGGTGATGACAGGTGCCAAATCCGCCATGGGATTCCCCTTTCAATTGGATTGCCAAACAATGAGATTTCTCCCGACGGGAGAAAAGCGCGCGCAGTATACCCTAAGGGGGTCGGAGGGGGCACGATGATCGCCAGGAAAGACCGGCAAATGGAATCAACTATTGCCACCGGCGGATAAATACGGTGAAAATCCCCCATTACCCATGGCGCACACAGACGCCGTTTGCAGTTGAAGTCTTCAGAGGTTTTCCATGAGCAGTGTTACCCTCGTCGCCCAATCCAAACTTCCCACCCCCTGGGGCATCTTCACCCTGGTGGGCTTTGAAGAAATGGCCACTGGCAAGGATCACGCCGCCCTGGTCATGGGGGATGTGACCACGAATGAGCCCGTGTTGGCCCGCATCCATTCTGAATGCCTGACCGGCGATGCCCTGTTCAGCCTGCGCTGTGACTGCGGCTTTCAGCTGCAAGCCGCTCTGGAGCGCATCGCTAAGCAAAAGCGTGGCGTGCTGCTGTATGTCCGCCAGGAAGGTCGTGGCATTGGCCTGCTCAACAAGATCCGCGCCTATCACCTGCAGGACCAGGGTGCCGACACCGTGGACGCCAACGTGGCCCTGGGCTTTGCCGCCGATCTGCGGGACTACACCATCTGTGCCGACATGCTGAAGGCCCTGGGGGTCAATCAGGTGGATCTGATGACCAACAACCCCCGCAAGATCAAATCCTTGCAAAAGCTCGACGTCCAGGTCCATGCCCGGGTACCCCTGCAGGAGGGGCGCAACCCCTACAACAACTTCTACCTCAACACCAAGGCGGGCAAGTTGGGCCACATGTTGGAGCAGGATGACAAGGAGGCCTGAACGGCCGCCCTCTCCAGCCTGGCAGGCTTGGCTAAGTTGGCCAGATAGCAACAAGGCGAGGTTTCCCTCGCCTTGACTGTTTTTACGTCCCTGCCACAGGTAGTTAGTGGTGCAGGATTTGGCTCAAGAACAGCTTGCTGCGCTCGGACTGCGGGTTGTTGAAGAACTCCTCCGGGGTGTTCTCCTCCACAATCTGGCCGCGGTCCATGAAGATCACCCGATCGGCCACCTGCTTGGCAAAACCCATCTCGTGGGTCACGCACAACATGGTGATCCCCTCATTGGCCAGCTCCACCATGACATCCAGCACCTCACGCACCATCTCGGGATCCAGCGCCGAGGTCGGCTCGTCGAACAGCATCACCTGCGGACTCATGCACAGACTGCGGGCAATGGCCACCCGCTGCTGCTGACCACCGGAGAGCTGCCCCGGGTACTTGTGGGCCTGATCCGGAATGCGCACCCGTTCCAGGTACTTCATGGCCAGGGCCTCAGCCTCCTTGCGGGGGGTCTTCTTGACCCAGATGGGCGCCAGGCAGCAGTTCTCCAGCACCGTCAGGTGCGGGAATAGATTGAAGTGCTGGAACACCATGCCCACATCCCGCCGCACGTGCTCTATGTTGCGCAGATCGCCGGTGAGCTTGGTGCCCATCACATTGATATCACCGGCCTGATGCTCCTCCAGCCGATTGATGCAGCGGATCATGGTGGACTTGCCGGAGCCGGACGGCCCACAGATGACGATCTTCTCGCCGCGGCGCACCTGCAGGTTCACCTCCTTGAGCACATGGAACTCGCCATACCATTTGTTGACGTCTTTGAGCTCGACCACGATGTCATTTTTTTGCGTGTTCATGGCGTAATCCTTAATGCTTGTGACCGGTATGCAGCTTCTGTTCAAGGAACAGGGAGTAGCGGGACATACCAAAACAGAAAATCCAGTAAATCAGGCCGATAAAGACATAGGCCTCGACGGAATAACCCAGCCAGTTGGGATCGGCGAGCCCCGCCTTGCCTACTGCCAGCAGATCAAACAGCCCTATGATGGTCACCAGGCTGGTGTCCTTGAACAGATCGATGAAGGTGTTCACCAGCGAGGGGATGGTGATCTTGAGGGCCTGGGGCAGGATGATGAGTGCCATGGACTTCCAGTAGCTCAGCGCCAGCGACTCCCCCGCCTCATATTGCCCCTTGGGAATGGCCTGCATGCCACCGCGGATCACCTCGGCGATGTAGGAGGACTGAAACAGTACTATGCCGATCACCGCCCGCAGCAGCTTGTCCAGCTCCACCTCGGCGGACAGGAACAGCGGCAGCATCACAGAGGCCATAAACAGCACAGTGATGAGGGGCACCGCCCGCCAGAACTCGATAAATACCACGCACAGGCTGTGGATCACCGGCATCTTGGATCGCCGCCCCAACGCCAGCAAGATGCCGAGGGGCAAGGCGCCGCAGATGCCCACGGTAGCCAACAGCAGGGTCAGCATCAGGCCGCCCCAGTAGTGGGTGTCCACCACTGTGAGGCCAAGGCCGCCGTGCAGCAACCAGAGCACCAGCAAGGGGAAGGGCACGAAGAAGAACAGGGCGATCCAGCCCTTAGCCGGTGTCTTGGGATAGAGCAAGGCGGCCACCAGCAGAGCACTGACGGCAAAGACGATGTCCACCCGCCAGCGCTCGGCTTCGGGATAGAAGCCATAAATAAACTGGGAAAACCGGGTGTTGATAAACACCCAGCAGGCACCACCGGACTCACAAGCCTCGCGGCTGCTGCCCACCCAGTCGGCCTGAATAAGGCTCCACTGGATCAGATGCCACAAGGATGGCACCACCAGATAGAGCAACACCAGAGTCAGAATGCCGTTGGTCCAACTGGAAAACAGATTACGTCTGAGCCAGCTCACCAGCCCCCCTTGGCGACCGGGGGCCGGCTTGGCATCAATAGTGTCGAATACGGCCATGTTAACGCTCCACCAGTGCCTTCTTGGCGTTGTATACATTCATCAGATAGGAGATCACTAGGCTGATGAGCAGATAGACCGCCATGGTCATGGCGATGACTTCCACCGCCTGGCCAGTCTGGTTCAGGGTGGTCCCCATGAAGACGGACACCAGATCCGGATAACCGATGGCGGTAGCCAGGGAGGAGTTCTTGGTCAGGTTCAAAAATTGGCTGGTCAGCGGCGGTATGATCACCCGCAGCGCCTGAGGCACGATCACGAGCCGCAGGGTCTGGCCATGGCTCAACCCCAGGGATTCGGCCGCCTCATGCTGCCCCTTGCTCACCGCCAGGATGCCAGAGCGGACAATCTCGGCGATAAAGGCCGCGGTGTAGATGGACAACGCCACCAGCAGGGCTGCCAGCTCGGGGATAATCGTGATACCACCCTTGAAGTTGAAGCCCTTGAGGGTCGGCAAGTCCCACTGCAGCGGGGCGCCAAGCGCATAGAAGTGCAGCAGAGGCAGTACGACGATGATCGCCAAGCCCACCCAGAAGGAGGGGAAGGTCTGGCCGGTCAAACGCTGCCGCCGGCGTGCCCAGACGGACACGGCGATGGCCAGGCCGATGGCGAGCGCCAGGCTAACGCCCAGCCAGCCAAAGCCGACCTCGGGTACCGGCGCCGGAATGTAAAGACCGCGGATATTGAGGAAGACTGCCTCCCCCAGGCTGATGCTCTGCCGAGGCGTCGGCAGGGTGCGCAGCACAGCGAAGTACCAGAAGAAGATCTGCAGCAGCAGCGGAATGTTACGGAACAGCTCCACGTACACGGCAGCCACCCGGCTGACCAGCCAGTTGCGTGACAGCCGCGCCACCCCCAGCACAAAGCCCAGGGCGGTGGCCAACACTATGCCCAGTACCGAGACCAGCAGGGTGTTGAGCAGCCCCACCAGAAAGGTGCGGCCATAGGTATAGGTTTCGTCGTAGGGGATCAGGCTCTGAATGATGCCAAACCCCGCCTTGTTGTCGAGAAAGTGAAAGCCGGTGGAGATGCCACGGGTTTCCATGTTGTGAAAGGCGTTGCTCAAAAAGTAGTAGATGAAGCCCACCACGGCGGCGATGGCCAGCACCTGGAACAGGATGGAGCGCACCCGACTGTTGTAAAACCAGCGCTCACGGTGCGGCAGCCTGCTGATGAGGCCTGGCGTCAGTTCTATTGCCATCTTGGTTTCCTGCAGTTGCAAAGACAGGTTGAACTGAGGCCGGCCAGGGCCGGCCTCCATAGTACTTAACGAACGACCTGCTTAGCGAATGGGCGGTGCGTACATGAAGCCACCCTGATTCCACAGGGCATTGATGCCGCGGGCGATCTTCAGCGGTGAGCCGGCACCGACGTTGCGCTCGAACACTTCGCCATAGTTGCCCACCTGCTTGACGATCTGGTAGCCCCAGTCCGCCTTCACACCCAGCACGCTGCCGGTGGGTTCTTCCAGACCCAGCAGACGACGCACGTCGGCGTTGTTGGACTTTTTCATCTCGTCCACGTTCTTGCTGGTCACACCCAGCTCTTCAGCGTTGACCATGGCAAACAGAGTCCACTTCACCAGGGTCTCCCACTGATCATCCCCCTGACGCACCACCGGGCCCAGCGGCTCCTTGGAGATGACTTCCGGCAGCACCAGGGCTTCGTCCGGTTGCGACAACTTGATGCGCAGGGCATACAGCTGGGATTGATCGGAAGTCAGCACGTCACAACGACCGGACTCGAAACCCTTGACGGTCTGGTCAGAGGTATCGAACACCACGGGAGTGTACTTCATGCCCAGCACGCGGAAGTAATCTGCCAGGTTCAGCTCGGTGGTGGTACCAGCCTGGATACAGACGGCGGCGCCATCCAGCTCCTTGGCACTCTTCACCCCCAGCCCCTTCTTCACCAGGAAGCCTTGACCGTCATAGTAGTTGGTGGAGGTGAAGGTCAGGCCCAGGGTGGCATCGCGGCTCATGGTCCAGGTGGTGTTGCGGGCGAGCATGTCCACTTCGCCGGACTGCAGCGCGGTGAAGCGCTCCTTGGCGTTCAACGGGATGTATTTCACCTTGGTGGCATCACCAAACACGGCTGCGGCCACGCCGCGGCACATGTCCACGTCCATCCCTTCCCAGGCACCCTTGGCGTTGGGATTGGAGAAACCCGGCAGACCATCACTGACACCGCACTGCAGCTCGCCGCGCTTGATCACCTGAGCCAGAGTATCGCCGGAGGCAGCTTGTGCGCCGGAGGCCATAGACAGCAGGCCGGCTGCAACAGCCAGTGCCGCGAGAGTTTGCTTATTCACCATAGATTCTTCCCTGCAATTAATGAGTTGTAACCCAAGACACCCGGTAAGGCGTCGTTAGTGGCAGGCCATCAAGAAGTCGGGATTAGCGAGACTTCCACCAGGCTTGACCTGTCTGTGGCAAATAGTGGGCCAACTTTTTAGGCAGTTAACCGGGGGAAAACCGGCAGAACAAGACGAGATTGCACCAGATTGGCGCCCCACACCGATCCCAAGCTAACCAGGGTGATGAAATAGGGCATTCGGCGACGTTACCGGTCAAATATTCAGCAGCAGGGCGGAAATAAAACTGACACAAACTAAAGACACCCGCTTTATCAGCAGGAAATCAGGCCAGCCACCGGCAAGTGATGGCAACGGTGGCGTGAAAATGACAAATACGCCGCTGGAGCAGCAGCTTATCTCCGGGAACAAGGCGCGCATGGTCGGGGCCGCTAGCCGGCCGGCGCAGCCAGGATCCAGTCGGCCGGCAGCTGCGCAAACCCCTCGCCAGGGCCGGGGGCCACCTCGAACTGCCAATCCTGGCCGGCATAGGGAAAACTAATGCGCCAGGCATGCAGGTAGACCCTGTCGGCCGGACTGCCACCATAGAGGGCATCCCCCAGGATGGGGGCCCCCAGGCTCTTCATGGCCACCCGCAGCTGGTGAGTCTTGCCGGTCAGCGGGTTCAAGAAAAACAGCCGCCGCCCCGTCCCCAGGCTTAAGGAGGTGAAGCGGGTGATGGCCGGGTTCTCCAGCGTGCGGGTCAGCAGCCAGGCGCCGCGCCGCCCCTTGGCCATATCGCCCTGAATGAGACCCTGCTTCTTCTTCGGCTTATGATCGCTGATGGCCAAGTACTGCTTCTTCACCAGCCGCTGGGCGAAGGCCTGGCTCAGGGCCTGGTTCGCCGCCTTGTGTCGCGCCACCAGCAACAGGCCAGAGGTGACCTTGTCCAGCCGGTGCACGGGATAGAGTTCCAGCCCCAGCTGTTGTCGGGCCAGGTTGATGAGGCCCGGCTCGCCCTCTTCATCGTGGATGCCAATGCCGGGCGCCTTGTTCAGCACCAGGAAGTCCGGATGGGTAAAACAAACGCTGAAGGCCGAGTCCATCATCCTGTGCTCCCTCTGTGACTGTGCGGCGCCCATAGCAAAAGAGCGAGCCCTAAGGCTCGCTCTTGAAATCTGGCGGAGGGGGTGGGATTTGAACCCACGGATGGTCGCCCATCGACGGTTTTCAAGACCGTTGCATTAAGCCGCTCTGCCACCCCTCCGGCTTGGGGCGCATACTACAAAGCCCGTGGACGCTTGTAAATAGCCCCGCCGGTTTAGACCGACAGTTTGCCTACGCTTTAGACAAATGCCGACGGATCTGCGCCTTGGCGGTTGAAATCCCATCACTTCATCGCCACATTACTACATCTTCGCCACCATCAGCCTGTATGTCTCCATCTACAACATCTTTGTCAGCCTGCTCAGCTTGCTGGGCATGAGCCGCGACTAAGCGCCCATGGAGTGCCGCCTGTAGCAGGCGGCATCTTTGAGCCCGTCACCCAGGGTCGGTTCGCCGGCCCTTTTATTTGGCAGCATCATGTTCCCTATCCCTGAGCCGATTGCCGAGTTTTTGTTGCAGCACCATGTGCTGAGCCTGGCCACCCAGGATAAAGACGGCCTGTGGGCCGCCAGCTGTTTCTACGCCGCTGATCTGACCAAAGGGCGCTTGCTGCTGCTGAGCAGCCTCAACACCCGCCATGGCGCCGCCATGCTGGCAAGCCCCAGGGTGGCAGGGACCATCAGCGGCCAGCCCGAGACGCTCACCGAGATCGCCGGGGTGCAGTTCACCGCCCAGGCCACGCTCTTGAGTGATGGCGACGCCAAGGCCGCCCTGGCACTGTATTGCCGGCGCCATCCCCTGGCCCGGCTGGGACGGCACCCGATCTGGAGCCTGAGCCTGCACAGCCTCAAACACACCAGCAACCGCTGGGTGTTTGGCCAGAAGACCCATTGGCACAGGGATGCCGGAGAGATGCTACCTCAAGTGGTTGATGACGCTGGCAAAAGCCAGTAGTGTGAGGCCATGGCCTGCGGGCAGCCCAGCCCCCGAATTCGGATCTTCTTGTGTCGCACTCCGCCTCGCCGCAACCCGGCCCCCTTGGGGGGCTCGCCGCCGATGGCGTGCCCATGCCACAGCGCATCGGCGCCATCGTCACCATAGCCCTGGGGATCATGCTGGCGGTGCTGGATGCCAGCATAGTCAACGTGGCCCTGCCCACCCTCGCTGACGAGCTGCATACCAGCGCCGCCGCCTCCATCTGGATCGTCAGCGCCTACCAGCTGGTCATCACCATGACGCTGCTCTCCCTCTCCTCCTTGGGGGACATCATCGGCTATCGCAAGGTCTATCTGGGCGGGCTGGTGCTGTTCACCCTGATGTCCATCAACTGCGCCCTGTCCGATAGCCTAATAGGCTTGACCCTGGCGCGGGTGCTGCAAGGCCTGGGGGCCGCTGCCCTGATGAGCGTCAACACAGCCCTGGTGCGCCTCATCTATCCCAAGCGCCGCTTAGGACGGGGCATGGGGCTCAATGCCCTGGTGGTGTCGGTGGCGGCAGCAGCCGGCCCCACGGTGGCTGCCGGCATACTGGCGGTGGCCTCCTGGCAGTGGCTGTTTGCCATCAATGTGCCCATCGGCATCCTGGCCTTCGTGCTGGGCCTGAAGTACCTGCCCGGTAACTGTGGCGCCGAGAATCATAAATTCGACAAGCTCAGCGGCCTGCTCAATGCCCTCACCTTCGGCCTCTTCTTTATCGGTCTTAACGGCCTGGCCCATCATCAGCCCCTCTGGCTGACCCTCCTGGAGTTGCTGGCCACCCTGCTGGTGGGCCTCGTCTTCGTGCGGCGTCAGCTCAGCCGGCCCTTCCCGCTGCTGCCGGTGGATCTGCTGCGCATCCCGGTCTTCGCCTTGTCCATCGCCACCTCCATCGCCTCGTTTTGCGCCCAGATGCTGGCCATGGTGTCCGTGCCTTTCTACCTGCAGCGCAACATGGGGCTGAGTGAGATCGACACCGGCCTGCTGCTGACCCCCTGGCCCATCGCCACCATGTTGCTGGCGCCCATCGCCGGCCGGCTCATCGAGCGCTTCCATGCCGGTCTCTTGGGGGCCATCGGCCTAGGCGTCTTTGCCATCGGGCTGTTCGGTCTGGCCGCCCTGCCCGCCCAACCCAGTTATCTGGCCATCTGCCTGTGTATGTTCATCAGCGGTGCGGGCTTTGGCCTGTTTCAGTCGCCCAACAACCACACCATCATCAGCGCCGCACCGCGCCATCGCAGCGGCGGCGCCAGCGGCATGCTGGGCACCGCCCGCCTGGTGGGGCAAACCACAGGAGCAGCCCTGGTGGCCCTGGTGTTCAACCTGCTGCCATCCGGTGGCACCCACGCCTGCCTCATCACCGCCGGCGGCTTTGCCAGCCTGGCGGCCCTGGTGAGCAGCCTGCGGCTCACCCAACCCCGTCCGCTCTGATACGCTCTGCCCCCACGCAGGGGCAGAGTTGTGATCGAGCGCATGCTATACTGCCGCCCATTCTTTTCCCGATAGGATATTCCCGTGTTAGTCACCAGCAACATCACCATGCAGTTCGGCAGCAAACCGCTGTTCGAGAACATCTCCGTCAAGTTCGGCGAAGGTAACCGTTACGGCCTCATCGGCGCCAACGGCTGCGGCAAGTCCACCTTCATGAAAATCCTCGGCGGCGATCTGGAGCCCTCCGGCGGCAACGTCTCCATGGATCCCAACGAGCGCATCGGTAAGTTGAAGCAGGATCAGTTCGCTTACGAGGCCATGCGGGTGCTGGACGTGGTGATGATGGGCCACACCGAGCTGTGGGCGGCCATCGCCGAACGCGACGCCATCTACGCCAATATGGAAGCCACCGACGAAGACTACATGCGTGCCGCCGAGCTTGAAGGCAAGGTCGCCGAATACGACGGCTACACCGCCGAGGCCCGCGCCGGCGAGCTGCTGTTGGGGGTGGGGATCCCGCTGGAGCAACACAACGGCCCCATGAGCGAGGTAGCCCCCGGCTGGAAGCTGCGGGTGTTGCTGGCCCAGGCGCTGTTCTCCAACCCGGATATCCTGCTGTTGGACGAACCCACCAACAACCTGGACATCCACACCATCAGCTGGCTGGAGCAGATGCTCAACAGCCGCAACAGCACCATGATCATCATCTCGCACGACCGTCACTTCCTGAACATGGTGTGCACCCACATGGCGGATCTGGACTACGGCGAGCTGCGGGTCTACCCGGGCAACTATGACGACTACATGACCGCCGCCACCCAGGCCCGCGAGCGCCTGCTGGCCGACAACGCCAAGAAGAAGGCCCAGATCGCCGATCTGCAATCCTTCGTCAGCCGCTTCAGCGCCAACGCCTCCAAGTCCCGGCAGGCCACCTCGCGCCTGAAGCAGATCGACAAGATCCAGCTCGAAGAGGTGAAGGCCTCCAGCCGGCAGAACCCCTTCATCCGCTTCGAGCAGGAGAAGAAGCTCTACCGCAACATCCTGGAGATCGAAGCCCTGGCCAAGGGCTACGATGAAGGCCCCCTGTTCCAGGACTTCCGCATGATGATGGAAGTGGGCGAGAAGATTGCCGTGATCGGTACCAACGGCGTGGGTAAGACCACCCTCATCAAGACGCTGGTGGGCGAGCTGACCCCGGACGCCGGCAGCATCAAGTGGTCCGAAAATGCCAAGATTGGCTACTATGCCCAGGATCATGCCGAAGAGTTCGACTGCGATCTCACCGTGTTTGACTGGATGAGCCAGTGGCGTCAGCCCGGCGATGACGAACAGGCGGTACGCAGCGTGCTGGGTCGCCTGCTGTTCGGCCAGGACGACATCAAGAAGAAGGTCAAGGTGCTGTCCGGGGGGGAAAAGGGCCGCATGCTGTTTGGCAAGCTGATGATGGAAAAGCCCAACGTGCTCATCATGGACGAACCCACCAACCACCTGGACATGGAATCCATCGAGTCCTTGAACCTGGCGCTGGAGATGTACCAGGGCAGCCTGATCTTCGTCTCCCACGACCGGGAATTCGTCAGCTCCCTGGCTACCCGGGTGCTGGAGATCACCCCGGAGAAGATCGTCGACTTCGGCGGCAACTACGAAGACTACCTGCGCAGCCAGGGCATCGAGGGCTAAGCCCCACAGCGTTGCCAGAAACACAAAACGGGCGTCGTAGACGCCCGTTTTTTTTATGTCGCCAGCCTTCTGGCCCGACAGGGCGTCGTTTACCGAATATCCACACCACTAAGCCAGAAAAAAGACTGTGCTTATCTATACTTGTGCCGATAAACACAGGACGCAGCTAATCCGTCTGCCCAGTGAATCCCCCCACCTTGCAAGGATGTCCCCGTATGCAGATCACCTCGCTTAAGACCAAAATTCTGCTGGCCATGGCCACCGCGCTGTTTATCGTGGTGGCCCTGATGAGCTGGAACAGCTACCTCACCCTCAAGGGCCAGTTGATGCAGCAGAGCTTCCTGGCGGTTAAGGGCATAGGTGAGCAGAGTGCCATCACCCTGGAAACCTGGCTGGCGGGTAAGAAGACGGCCGTGCAGACCCTGGCCAAGTTTTATGACCAGGGGGACATAACCCAGAACCTGCAACAGGCCCAGCAGGCCGCCAACCTGGCCCTGGCATTCTACGGGGATGACAGCGGCAGGATGTTCGACGCCGACCCCAGCATAGACCGCACCGGTTATGATCCGCGCCAGCGGGACTGGTATATCGATGCCAAGAAGGCCGGCGGTATCCTGTTGACCAAGCCCTACGTCAGCGCCTCCTTGAAGGAACTCATCGTCAGCTATGCCCAGGCGGTGGACAAAGGAGTGGTGGCCGGGGTGGTGACCCTCTCCCGCCTGCTCAATACCCTGGAGAAGACCCCGTTGCCGGCCAACGGCCAGACCCTGGTGATCCACAAGGACGGCACCGTCATCGCCTTCGCCGACAAGCAATGGGTACTCAAGCCCGTCAGTGAGCTGGATCCCCAACTCTCCGCCGACCAGATCCAGCAGATTGCCCGTCAGCCATCACTGACTCCCGTCGAGTTTCTGGGGCAGAAGAAGCTGGTCTGGGCCATTGAGGAACCTTCCAGCCAGTGGGTGCTGGTGTTCCTGCTGGATGCCGACACCCTGCTCGCCCCCCTGAAAACCCAACTGCTGCTGCAGCTGGGGGTGGCCTTGGCTGTGCTGGTGGGCAGCATACTGCTCACCGGCCTGATGCTGAATGTGCTGTTCCGTCCCCTGGCCCAGGTCTCCCAGGCCCTGCGCAATATCGCCAGCGGCGCCGGGGATCTGACCCAGCGCATCAGCATCCGCATCAACGACGAGATAGGTGCCCTGGCCACTAACTTCAACCAGTTTGTGGAGAGCCAGCACCAGTTGATCGGCCATATCCGTCAGCAGGCCGGGGAAATCGGCGAGAGCGCCGGTCTGGGGCTGTCACGCAGCGAGCACTCGGCCGAAGAGGTCCGCCGGCAGCAACACGAGATCGGCATGGTGGCCACGGCGGTGACCGAGATGGCCGCCGCCACCCAAGAGATCGCCAGCAATGCCGAGAACACAGCGGCCATGGCTCTGGAAGCCTCGCAACACAGCGAACATGGCCGCAGCACGGTCGTGCAGACCGGTGAGTCCATCGGTCGCCTCAGCGACGAGGTCAGCCGCGCCACCGAGGTGATCGAGCTGCTCAACCGGCACGCCCTGGAAATTTCCGGCGTGGTGACCACCATTCAGGGGATTGCCGAGCAGACCAACCTGCTGGCCCTCAATGCCGCCATTGAGGCCGCCCGGGCCGGTGAGCAGGGCCGCGGCTTTGCGGTGGTGGCGGACGAGGTGCGGGTGCTGTCCAAACGCACCGCCACCGCCACCAGCGAAATTCAGAACACCATCAACACGCTGCAGGGCACCACTCAGGATGCGGTAGACTCCATGACCACCAGCCGCAAGCTGGCGGAGCTGTCGGTGGACGATGCCCGTCAGGCCCGGGATGCCCTGGAGCAGATCACCCTGGCGGTCACCCAGATCACCGACATGTCCGCCCAGATAGCCACCGCAGCCGAGGAGCAAACCAAGGTGTCGGATGAGATCTCCAGCAACCTCACCGCCATCTCGGATGCCGCCGACCAGGTGGCCGAAATCGCCACCCAGAGCGAACAAACCGCCCACGAGCTGCAAAAAATGGCCGCCGCCCTCAACGGCAAGGTGGCCCATTTCACCCTCTAACCCCAGGGGCCGGGAAACCGGCCCGTTTGGAACTTTTTCCGTTGATAAATAAAAAAGGTATCCTGCTCTCATCCATCGGCGGGCAGCCCAGATACACTCATCAGTAGCCCCCTCATGCCGATCGCCTGGGGGTACCATAACAAGAATGCATATTGCAGTGACAAGGAGTCGACACCATGGATGTCGAACCATTGAAGGCTTGGCAGGCAGACGCCCCCCAGCCACTTGAGCATGAAAAAGAGACCGACGCGGTTGCCATCCGCCCCGCCCGCACCCGACGGCGGATTCGGCTGCGGTTTATCCTCCCCCTGAGCCTGCTGCTCTTGCTGATCGGGGCCATCGCCGGCGAGATGATGACCGGTTGGGGCGAGGCTCACTGGCTGCACCAGTATGCCCAACGCCTCACCTGGCAGCTGGGTCCTGGCCCCAGCCCCCGCATTCAATTTCCCACTGAAGGCCCCTACGATGCGCGCCTGGGTTATACCCGGCTGCCGGATTTTCAACAGCGGCTGACCCGCAGCGGCTTCGCGCTGACCCAGCAGGTGCGCCACAGCCCGGCGCTGTATGGCTATCTGCGCCACGGCCTGACACCGCCCTATGCCGAGAAGGGCCAAGCCGGCCTGACCCTGCTGGAGGATGGCGGGCAGATCTTCTATCAGGCCCGCTTCCCGCAGCACCAGTTGGATGGTCAGGCCGCCGTGCCGCCCCTGCTGGCCGCCAGCTTGCTGTTTATCGAGCAAAAGGATCTGCTGCAGGATGACTATCCGCTGCGCAACCCGGCGGTGGACTGGCCGCGCTTTGGCAATGCCCTGCTGGCCCAGGGGGCCAAGCTATTGGGGGTAACGGTGCGCAGCTCAGGCGGCAGCACCCTGGCCACCCAGATGGAGAAGTTCCGCCACTCGCCGGAAGGTCGCACCGTCTCCGCCAGCGAGAAGCTCAGGCAGATGGCCGCCGCCTCGGTGAAGGCCTATGGCAGCAGTGTGCTGACCCTGGCCTATCGCCAGCAGCTGTTGCGGGATTACCTCAATGCCGTGCCCCTGGCCGCCGCCCCCGGTTATGGTGAAGTCCATGGCATCGCCGATGGCCTCTGGGTCTGGTATGGCGCCGATCCACAGCAGACCCTGACCGCCCTGGCTGCCCCGGCTGACGATGACCGTCAGCTAGCCGCTCAGGCCCTGGCGTTGCGCCAGGTGCTCAGCCTGCTCATCGCCCACCGTCGCCCCTCCTTCTATCTGCTCTCCGGCCGCCAGGAGCTGGCCCGGCTCACCGACAGCTACCTGCGGCTGCTGGCTCAGGAAGGGTTACTCTCCCCCGCCCTGCAGGCGGCAGCCCTCGCCAGCCAGGTAACCTTTCGCCAGTTTGCCCAGGCGCCGGCCTATCAGGAGGTGGCCGGTAACAAGGCGCTGTTTGTCACCCGCGGCCGCCTCAGCAGCCTGCTGGGGCTCTCCTTGTATGAACTGGATCGGCTGGATCTCAGGGTCCGCAGCTACCTCAAGGTACCCCTGCAGCAACAGATCACCGCCTACCTGCACTCCCTGGCGGATCCGGCAGTGGCCGAGCAGCTGGGCCTGTATGGCGAGCGGCTGCTGTCGCCGGAGAAGACCGACCAGGTGCGTTACAGCTTCACCCTGTATGAGCGCACCCCGGATGGCTTCCTGGTGCGGGTGCAGACCGACAACACGGATCAGCCGTTTGATATCAACGAGGCCAGCAAGCTGGAGCTGGGCTCCACCGCCAAGCTGCGGGTGCTCACCACCTACCTGCAGATCATCAGCGAGCAGCATCAGAGCATGAGCCGGATGAGCCGCGAACAGCTGCGCCAGTTGAAGCTCGATCCTCTGGATAGCCTCAGCCGCTGGTGCCGCGACTACCTGCTGATGCAACCCGATGCCAGCCTGGAGCAGATCCTGGCGGCGGCGCTGGAGCGACGCTACTCGGCCAGCCCATATGAGAGCTTCTTCACCGGCGGTGGCCTGCACACCTTCAGCAACTTCCGCAAGGAAGACAACCAGCGGCGCCCCACCCTGCGCCAGGCCTTGCAGGAGTCCATCAATCTGCCTTTCATCCGCCTGTTGCGGGATCTGGTACGCTACACCCTGGCCCAGGACCCCACCCGCCGCGCCCTGCTGGAAAATGACAAGGATCCCCGCCGGGAGCAGTACCTGCATCGCTTCGCCGACAAGGAGGGGACCGTCTATCTGCAGCGCTTCTGGCGCAAATACCGGGGCCAGGATGAGGCCGCCCGGCTCACCACACTGCTGCAAGGCTCACACCTGAGCGCCACCAAGCTGGCCGTGATCTACCGCTATCTCTACCCGCGGGCCGACGAGGCCGCCCTGGGCGCCTTTATCCAGCAGTGGCTGCCCGGTAAGGTCACGCCAAAACAGCTGGCGAGCCTGTTCCGCCGCTATGGCCCGGAGTCCTTCTCCTTGCCGGATCAGGGCTATCTGGCCCGCATCCATCCCCTGGAGCTGTGGCTGCTGGGCTACCTGATGCAGCACCCGGAGGCCGCCTTCAGCCAGGTGGTGGCCGACAGCAGTGAGCAGCGTCTGGAGGTCTATGGCTGGCTGTTCCGCTCCCGCCACAAGGGCGCACGGGACAAGCGGATCCGCATCCTGCTGGAAAACGAGGCCTTCCTGGATATTCATCAGCGCTGGCAACAGCTGGGCTATCCCTTCGACCACCTGGTGCCCTCCCTGGCCACCGCCATCGGCAGCTCGGGGGACAGACCCGCCGCCCTGGCCCAGCTTATCGGCATCATACTCAACGATGGCGTCCGGCTACCGGTACACAGGTTGGCCAAGCTGGATTTCGCCGAGAACACGCCCTACGAGAGCCACTTCACCACCCCCAGCGCCCAACCCCAGCGGGTGTTGCCCCTGGCGGTGGCCCGGGCGCTGCGCGACGTCCTGGCCCAGGTGGTGGAGGCCGGCACAGCCCGGCGCATCGCCGGCACCTTCGCCCAGGCCGATGGCACGCCGCTGCAGATGGGCGGCAAGACGGGCACCGGCGATAACCGCATCGAGACGGTGGGCCGCTACGGCCAGGTGCTCACCTCCAAGGCCATGAACCGTACCGCCACCTTCGTCTTCTACCTGGGGGAACGGCATTTCGGCACCCTCACCGCCTTTGTCGAGGGCAGCAAGGCGGACAACTTCCGCTTCACTTCGGCCCTGCCGGTGCAGGTGCTCAAAGGCATGGCCCCCCTGCTCGGCCCCTACCTGAGCGCGGCGCCCCCGGCAACAGCCGGCGATACGGACCCGCCAGTGACGACGCCCTAAAAAAAACAGCCGCGGCATGCCGCGGCTGTTTTTTGGCATCAAGTCAGCGCTAGTTGGCCTGCAGGCTGCGCAGGCGCAGCTCTTCTTCCTACACGGCGGCACTGGGGTCGCCGTAGACGGCCAAGTCCATCTCACCCTCGGACTTGGCCACCACACAGGTCACCATGCAGTCGCCGGTGATGTTCACCGCGGTCCGGGTCATGTCCAGCAGGCGATCCACCCCCATGATGAGGGCGATGCCATCCACCGGCAGGCCAACCTGCTGCAGCACCATGGCCAGGGTGATGAGCCCCACGCCGGGCACGCCGGCAGTGCCGATAGAGGCCAGGGTCGCGGTGGCGATCACCGTCATGAACTGGCCCAGGCTCAGGTCGATGCCGTAGACGTTGGCGATGAACACGGTGGCCACCCCTTGCATGATGGCGGTACCGTCCATGTTGATGGTGGCGCCCAGGGGGATGGTGAAGGAGCTGACGCTGTTGCTGACCCCCATCTTCTTGGTCACCGTCTCCATGGTCACCGGTATGGTGGCGTTGGAGGAAGAGGTGGAGAAACCAAACAGCACCACATCCCGCATCTTGCGCAGGAACAGCATGGGGTTGAGGCCCGACAACAGCTTGAGCAGCACGGGGTAACAAACCAGACCGTGGAGCAGCAGCACCCCCAGCACAACCAGGAAGTAGCTGGCCAGGCTGCTGATGGCCTCGAAGCCCTGGGTGGCGAACAACTTGGCCAACAGGCAGAACACGCCATAGGGGGCGATGTTCATCAAGATGGTCACCAGCTTCATGATCACCACGTTGAGATCATTGAACAGGCCCGCCACCCGCTCCCCGGCCTCGCCGGCGATGGCAATGGCCACCCCCACCAGCAGGGCGAAGACGATGATCTGCAGCATCTTGCCTTCGGCCATGGCCTGGATGGGGTTGCTGGGGAAGAGATCCACCAGCACCTCGGCCAGGCTCGGCGCCTGTTTGGCATCGAAGCTCACCGCCGCGGTCAGGTGCATGCCGGCCCCCGGGCTGAACAGCTGTGCAACAAAGATCGCCAGGGCGACCGCCAGGGCTGTGGTGGCCAGGTAGAGCAGCAGGGTCTTGACGCCCAGACGGCCCAGCCGGCTGGTGTCCTTCAGGGAGCCGCTGCCACAGACCAGGGAGACAAACACCAGGGGCACCACCAGCATCTTGAGGCTGGTGACGAAGATCTGGCCGACGATGTTGAACAGGCCATTGATCAGATAGTCGTTGGCGAAAGGACTGTCGGCATACAGTTGCCGCAGCAGCACCCCCACCAGGATACCGGCGATCATGCCCAGCACGATCCGGATGGTTAACTTGGTTTTATGGGCTTTTTTGACCATATTATCATCTCCATATCTCGCATTTTTCCAGGCGCACAGACTATGGATCTGGCGCCAGATAGCAAGGAATACCTATGCAAATGGTGAAGATGTGAACAATTTGCGGGGTCAATAGCGCCAATAACGGGGTGAGATCACGATGAGGATGGGCAAGATCTCCAGCCGGCCGAACAGCATGGCCAGGTTCATCAGCCATTTGCCTGCGTTGCTCAAGGGGGCAAAGCCCGCCGCCGTGACCCCGTAGCCGATGCCCATGTTGTTGATGCAGGCCGCCGTGGTGCCGATGGCGCTGAGCAAGTCCAGCCCGGTAAGGCTCAGACCCCAGATAAACAGCAGGGTGCAGACCAGATAGATAAATACGAAGGCCGACACAGATTCGAGTATGTCCACCGGAGCCTTCTTGTCCCCCAGCTTCAAGGGCGCCACCGCATAAGGGTGTATGGCTTCCAGGATCTGTTGATGCAGCTGGCGGTAGAGGATCAGCAGACGCATGATCTTGAGCCCACCACAGGTGGAGCCGACGCAGCCGCCAAAGAAGCTGGCCAGCACCAGCACCAGGGCGGTGGGCAATGGCCAGTCCGGGTAGCCCGCCGCCCCCAGGCCGTTGTCGGTCATCATGGAGGCGGCCTGGAAGAAGCCGTGCACCAGGGCCTCCTGCCAGCCAAACTGGCCGGCATGCCACAGCCAGAAACAGGTAAACAGGATGACAGCCGCCGCCAGCACCAAGAAGCCCCGCAGCTCGGAGTTACGCCACAACAGCACCAGACTGCGCCGCCGCAACGCCATGAAGTAGAGGGCAAAGTTGACCGCCGCCAACAGGGAAAACAAGCCGGCCACCAGCTCGATGCGCAGGGAATCAAAGTGCGCCAGGCTATCGCCATAGGTGGAGAACCCGCCCAAGGAGACGGTGGCAATGCCGTGGCACAGGGCGTCGAACCAGCTCATGCCCGCCAGCCAGTAGGCCAGGCAACACAAGAGCCCCAAGCCGGCGTAGACGGACCAGAGGCTGCGGGCCGTGTCGGCCAGACGCGGGGTGATCTTCTCATCCTTGGCGGCGCCGGGGGCCTCGGTCTGGTACAGCTTGGCGCCCCCGGTGCCCATGATGGGCAGCAGGGCTACCGCCAGTATGATGATCCCCAACCCACCACAAAAATTGAGCTGGGCCCGGTAATAGAGGAACGCCTTGGGCGCCCCGTCCACGTCCTTGAGGGCCGAGGCGCCCGTGGTGGTTATGCCGGAGATGGCCTCAAAAAAGGCCGAGGCCAGATCCAGCCCCAGCTCATGACTGAGCAGAAACGGCAAGGCACTGACCGCCGAAAACAGGCACCAGAACAGCACCAGCACCCAGAAGCCATCCCTGTGTTTGAGCCCCACCCTGTGCTGGCGCGTCAATTGACTGCCAATCCCGCCGACGAGGGCCACCAGGCCAAACGTCTGCAGGAAAGGCCAGATGGCCTGCTCGTGAAAGAAGAGCCCGATGAAGACGGGCGGCAGCATGGTGACGCTGTAGAAGAACATCAGGGTGAGGCTAAGATGCAGCCCCAGCATCAGCTGGCGAGTTTGCAGCACGGTTGGCTCCCTGGCAGGCAGATCGGGCAGCAGCTGCCCGGACCGAATCGCCCTCTTATACCCGATCTAGGGTCGTTTGAACCAGATTTTCCAACACATGGAAGTCCGACCGCAGCAGACGCTGACGGATCTGCCCCTGGCAAGGCCCCACCAGACTGTCCAGGGTGTGGCGGCTCAGGGCCGTCACGAAGGCCTCCATGGCTTCCGCCAGCACCCCCTTGAGACGACAGACAGGTAGGAGCGCGCAGCGGGGCTGCTCGCAATCAATCAGCGGTCCTTGCCCCTCCAGCGCCAAGACCACCTCCCCCAGGTTGATGGCCTCCGGTGGCAGGGCCAGACAGATGCCACCGCCCTTGCCACGTCGGGTCAACACCCAGCCCAGGCGCCCCATCAGATGCACTATCTTATTGATATGATTACGGGGTAGATCAAATGCCTGGCACACCTCCTCGATGCTGGCCAACCGCCCGTCTGGCAGCACCGCCAGGTAGATGAGGATCCGTAAGCCATAGTCGGTAAAGCGCGTCAGTTGCATCTGTCATTCCTGGATGAAGTGGGCTCGTTCATCACACCGCCAAAGGTGTCTTGCCATTGCATCTTACCCGTCCGACGCCCGGTTCAACAGCCTGATAACAAAACACCCCGCACCAGGCGGGGTGTTTTGCCCAAGGCGGGCTTACTTGGGCAGGCTGGCCACCCCGTATTGGGCGCCGTAATTGGCCACCACGAAGTCAATGTCCTTGTCGCCACGGCCGGAGAGGTTTACCAGCAGGCTGCCGGTCTCCCCCTGACGGGCCAGCTTAAGGGCATAGGCCAGGGCATGGGCCGACTCGATGGCCGGAATGATGCCCTCCATGCGCGACAGGGTGAAGAAGGCATCGATGGCCTCCTTGTCGTCCACCACCCCGTAGCTGACACGGCCTGCATCCTTGAGGTAGCTGTGCTGCGGACCCACCGCCGGGTAGTCCAGACCGCTGGCCACGGAATAGACCTCCTGGGGCTCACCCTTGGCATCCTTCAACATATAGGACTTGAAGCCGTGCATGATGCCGGGCTCGCCCTTGGTCAGGGTGGCGGCGTGCTCACCGTCCTGCGCCAGGCCGCGCCCGGCCGGCTCCACCCCATGCATCTTGACCTCGGTATCCTCCAAGAAGGCACTGAACAGCCCCATGGCGTTGGAGCCACCGCCCACGCAGGCCACCAGGTTATCCGGCAGCTTACCCGTCATCTGCTGGAACTGCTCCCGGGCTTCCATGCCGATGATGGACTGAAAATCCCGGACCATCATGGGGAAGGGATGGGGTCCCACCACGGAGCCGATGGCGTAGAGCTGGGTCACAGGATCCTGGAGATAGGCGTCAAAGGCCGCGTCCACCGCCTCCTTCAAGGTCTTGCGGCCATGGGTGGCGGGGATCACCCGAGCCCCCAGTATGCCCATGCGCACCACGTTGGGGTGCTCCTTCTTGATGTCCACCTCCCCCATGTAGATGTCACACTCCAGCCCCACCAGGGCCGCGGCGGTGGCCAGCGCCACGCCATGCTGCCCGGCGCCCGTTTCGGCGATCACCTTCTTCTTGCCCATCTTCTTGGCCAGCAGGGCCTCACCCAGACAGTGGTTGATCTTGTGGGCGCCGGTGTGATTGAGATCTTCGCGCTTGAGGTAGATGGGGGCACCAAATTCCGCCGACAGGTTGCGGGCATGAAAGATGGGACTGGGGCGGCCAACGAAGTGCTGATACAGGTGAGTCAGCTCCGCCAGGAAGGCGGGATCCTGCCGGATATCCAGGTAGGCCTGGGTGATCTCATCGATGATGGTCTGCAGCTGAGGTGGCACGAAGCTGCCACCATACTGGCCGAAATAGCCCTGGGCATCGGGTTGGGGAAAATCGAAACGGTTGTGCATGCTCACTCCTGACTGCGGGGATCCGACAAAGCAATCAGGATAAAAATAATCAGTAAATCAATTTGTTACGCATGACACACTTTCACCAAGCGGCTAAACGTAAAAAGCCCCCAATCGGGGGCTTTGCAAAACAATCCGAGTGCGGGGTCTGGCTTACGCCGGGTCGCTGACCTGGCTCAGGGGCGCGGCCTTGGCGTCGGCGCGCCGCTTCACCAAGTAGCCGACCCAGATCAGCAGCAGCCAGCACGGCATCAGGTAGACGGAGATCTGCTCGCCCAGCAGGTAGAGGATCACCAGCATACCGGCCAGGAAGGCCAGACACAGGTAGTTGGCAAAGGGGAACCAGAAAGCCTTGAAGCTGGGCTCCACGCCTTCGGCCTGCTTGGCACGGCGGAACTTGATGTGGGTCAGGCTGATCATGGCCCAGTTGATAACGAGCGCTGCCACCACCAGTGCCATCAAGAGCTTGAAGGCTTCACCGGGCATCACATAGTTAATCACCACACAGATGAGGGTGGTCAGGGCCGACAGGCCGATGGCCACCACGGGCACACCGCGCTTGTCGGTCTTGGCCAGCAGCTTGGGCGCATTACCCTGCTGGGCCAGACCATGCAGCATGCGACTGTTGCAGTAGACGCAGCTGTTGTAGACCGACAGGGCGGCGGTCAGCACCACCACGTTAAGCACGTGCGCCACCGGCGCCTCGCCGATGGAGTTGAAGATCATGACGAACGGGCTGCTATCGGCGGTGATCTGCTGCCAGGGGTAGAGGCACAGCAGCACGGCCAGGGCCCCCACGTAGAAGATCAGGATGCGGTAGATCACCTGGTTCACCGCCTTGGGAATGGTGCGCTTGGGATCGGCGGTTTCTGCCGCCGTGATGCCCACCAGCTCCAAGCCGCCGAAGGAAAACATGATGAGCGCCAACGACATGATGAGACCATGCCAGCCATTGGGCATGAAGCCGCCGTTGTTCCACAGGTTGCTGACGGACGCCTGCTCGCCACCGGTGCCGCTGATGAGCAGCCAGGTGCCAAAGCCAATCATGCCGATGATGGCCACCACCTTGATGATGGCAAACCAGAATTCCAGCTCACCGAACAGCTTGACGTTGGCCAGGTTGATGGCATTGATCACCAGGAAGAAGACGGCGGTGGAGACCCAGGTCGGCACCTCGGGGAACCAGAACTGGATGTACTTACCCACCACGGTCAACTCGGCCATGCTGACCAGCACATACAGCACCCAGTAGTTCCAACCGGACAGGAAGCCGGCAAAGCCGCTCCAGTAGCGATAGGCAAAGTGACTAAAGGATCCGGAGACCGGCTCTTCGGCCACCATCTCACCCAGCTGACGCATGATCAGAAAGGCGATGAAACCGGCCAAGGCATAGCCCAGCAACACGGCAGGACCCGCCATGGCAATGGTGGAGCCAATGGCATAAAACAGGCCGGTACCTATGGCACCGCCCAGGGCAATGAGCTGGACATGACGATTGCTCAACCCGCGGTGGAGCTCGTCAGTCTGGTGTTGTGCGTCCATCAAACTTGTTCCTCAAAATTTACCGATGGCCGGACGGACGGTCCCGGCGCCATCTTAGGCTGACGGCGATCTCCTCCCCCTACCCTCGCCTATCGGGGCAAGTGGACATCGTATCCAGCCTGGGTTCTCCTTCATCTGGCTAAACCGCCGGCTAGAATACCTATCCACAGAGGACTTTTCAGCATCCTTTTTGGGAGCCAGGCCAGATATCTAGTGAATTAGGGCAAGAATTGGTGCCTATTGGGGACATTCCTGTTGGCAACTGCCGACGCTTCGACACAAAAAAGGGCATCCCGCAGGATGCCCTCTGTGATGCTCCCATCTCGATCAGGCTCAGACCCTGACCTTGAGGCAGGAGACGGCATGCTCCTCGCTACCGGAGAGCTGCGGCCGCTGCCGGGCGCACTCGCCATCTGCCAATGGGCAACGGGTACGGAACACGCAGCCGGAAGGCGGATTGATGGGCGATGGCAGATCCCCTTCCAGCAGCTGGATGGTCTTGGTCCGTTCCAGAGCCGGATCAGGAATGGGTACCGCCGACATCAAGGCCTGGGTGTAGGGATGGGACGGATTGGCATACACGGCCTCACCGGTACCCAACTCCACCGCATTGCCCAGGTACATCACCAGCACCCGATCCGAGATGTGCTTGACCACCGACAAGTCGTGGGCGATGAACACCAAGGACAAGCCCATCTCCTTTTGCAGGGACTTGAGCAGGTTCACCACCTGCGCCTGAATGGAGACATCCAGCGCCGAAACCGGCTCATCGCAGATGATGAGCTTGGGTTCCAGGATCAGGGCGCGGGCGATGCCGATGCGCTGGCACTGACCACCGGAGAACTCGTGGGGATAGCGGTTGATGAGATTCGGCAGCAGACCCACCTTCATCATGATGGCCTTGACCCTGTCCATGACCTCCTGCTTGCCCAGCTTGGGATAGAAGGTCTGCAAGGGCTCGGCGATGATGTCACCTATGGTCATCCGCGGATTCAAGGATGCCAGGGGATCCTGGAAGATCATCTGGATTTCCTTGCGCTTCTCCCGCAGCTCACCCGCTGGCAACCGGGTCAGATCCTGGCCCAGCCACACCACCTGACCTTCGGTGGCCTCTACCAGTCCTATGATGGCCCGGGCGAAGGTGGACTTGCCGCAACCGGACTCCCCCACCACCCCCAGGGTTTCCCCTTCATAGAGCTTGATGCTGACCCCATCCACTGCCTTCAGGGAGAAGGGTTTGGCCCAAGGCCAGGCCTTGTCGCTCTTGATCTTGAAATGCACCTTAAGGTTGCTGACATCCAGCAACAGTTTCTTATCACTCATCCGCCTTACGCCTCCCAATCCCAGTGACAGGCACGACGACGGCCATCGCCGAAGTCCTGCAATGCCGGCGCCACCTGGGCGCAGCGCTCATGAACCCGATGACAGCGCTCCTGGAAGGGGCAGCCCACCGGCAGACGCAGCAGGTTTGGTGGATTACCGGGAATGGTGGCCAGCACCTCCCCTTCGGTATCCAGCCGGGGAATGGCCTTGAGCAGCCCTTCGGTATAGGGGTGGGACGGCCGGTAGAAGATGTCGTCCACCTTGCCGTACTCCATGGTCCGACCGGCGTACATCACCAGCACCTTGTCACACAGCCCGGCGATGACCCCCAGGTCGTGGGTGATCATGATGATGGCGGTGTTGAAGTCGCGCTTGAGTTCGTTGAGCAGCACCATGATCTGGGCCTGCACCGTCACATCCAGCGCCGTGGTGGGTTCATCGGCGATCAGCAGCTTGGGGTTGCACAGCAAGGCCATGGCGATCATCACCCGCTGCCGCATGCCACCGGAAAACTCATGGGGGTACATGCCCATCCGCTTGCGCGCCTCGGGGATCTTCACCGCATCCAGCATGCGTACCGAGGCCTCAAACGCCTCGGCCTTGCTCATGCCCTTGTGCAGCATCAGCACTTCCATCAGCTGGGGCCCCACCTTCATGTAGGGGTTCAGCGAGGTCATGGGGTCCTGGAAGATCATGGCGATCTCCTGGGCCCGAATGCGGTTGAGCTCCGGCTGCGGCAGGTTGAGGATTTCCCGGCCATTGAACTTGGCGGAGCCGGTGATGACGCCGTTTTTGGCCAACAGGCCCATCAGGGCGAAGGCGGTCTGGCTCTTGCCGGAGCCGGACTCACCGACGATGCCCATGGTCTCGCCGGCCGCCAGGGAAAAGTTCAGATCGTTGACCGCCACCACGTTGCCGTCCGGGGTCTTAAACTCCACGCGGAGATCCTGTACATCGAGCAATTTCATCCGTCTCTCCTCAGCGGTCCTTGGGATCCAGGGCGTCACGCAGACCGTCACCCAGGAAGTTGAAACAGAACAGGGTTACCACCATGAAGCCGGCCGGGAACAGCAGTTGCCACAGGGCCACCTCCATGGACTTGGATCCCTCGTCCAGCAGGGCGCCCCAGCTGGTCATGGGCTCCTGCACCCCCAGTCCCAGGAAGCTGAGGAAGGATTCAAACAGAATCATCCCAGGCACCAGCAGGGTGGCGTACACCACCACTATGCCCAGCACGTTGGGCACGATATGGCGGGTGATGATCTTCCACTTGGAGACACCACAGACATGGGCCGCCTCGATGAACTCCTTGCTCTTGAGACTCAGGGTCTGGCCACGCACGATCCGCGCCATGTCCAGCCAGCTCACCGCACCGATGGCGATGAAGATGAGCCAGATATTCCGCCCGAAGAAGGTCACCAGCATGATCACGAAGAACATGAAGGGGAAGGCGTAGAGGATCTCCAGGGTCCGCATCATCAGGCGATCCAGACTGCCGCCGACAAACCCGGCGGTGGCCCCGTACAGGGTGCCGATGACCACGGCCACCAGGGCGCCCAAGACGCCGACCATCAGGGAGATACGGCCACCGATCAGGGTGCGGACAAACAGATCCCGCCCCAGGCTGTCGGTACCGAAATAGTGTCCTGACGCCCAATCCGGCGCGCTCTGCATGGCGCCCCAATCGGGATCATCAAAGGTAAAGGGCGCCATCAAGGGACCCAGGATCACCAGCAGGGCGATCACCGTCAGCACCACCATGCTCAGCACGGCGGCACGGTTCTTCAGAAAGCGGCGACGGGCATCCTGCCACAAGGAGCGCCCCTCCACCTCCAGGCTATCGGCAAACTGACTGACCGCCTGTTGCTTTGCTTTGCTTACTACCATGGCTACCTCGGTCAGTATCGGATCTTGGGATCGATGAAGGCGTAGAGAATGTCCACCACCGCATTGAAGGTGATGGTCAGAGCCCCCACCAGTATGGTCAGCCCCAGCACCATGGAGTAATCCCGGTTCAGGGCGCCATTGACAAACAGCTGGCCGATCCCCGGCAGGCCGAAGATGGTTTCTATGACCACGGAGCCGGTAATGATCCCCACGAACGCCGGGCCCAGATAGGAGACCACCGGCAGCATGGCCGGCCGCAGAGCGTGACGCAGAATGATGTAGTGCAGCGGCAGCCCTTTGGCCTTGGCGGTGCGGATGAAGTTGGAGTTCATGGTCTCTATCATGCTGCCACGCATGATACGGGCGATGGCGGAGACGTAGTACATCATCATGCCGATGACCGGCAGTACCATAAACTGCAGCTGGCCGTGCTGCCAGCCTCCCGCCGGTAACCAGCGCAACGAGATGGCGAAGATCAGCACCAGTATGGGCGCCAGCACGAACGAAGGCACCACCACCCCGAACATGGCACTGGACATCAGGCCATAGTCAATCCATGTGTTCTGCCGCAGGGCCGCCAGGGTGCCGAAGCTGACCCCCACCAACACCGCCAGGCAGAACGCAGCCAAACCGATCTTGGCGGAAACCGGCAGCGCCTGCCGCACCAGATCGTTGACCGAAAAATCCTTGTATTTGAACGAGGGGCCCAAATCGCCCTGCAGCAGGTTACCCAGATAGGTCAGGTACTGCTGGTGAACCGGCTTATCCAGTCCGTATTTCGCTTCGATGTTGGCCTTCACCTCAGGCGGCAAACCGCGCTCGCTAGAGAAGGGATTGCCAGGGGCAAAACGCATCATGAAGAAGGAGACGGTGATCAGCACCAGCAAGGTGGGGATCGCCTCCAAGATTCGCTTGAAAATGAATTTTAGCATTATGAGAGTTCCAACCGGTTGCAAGTAGCGCCCGGCAGTGAGCCGGCAAAACAAGCCCGCCATCTGGCGGGCTTGATAGCACAGGCTAGGCCCGACTCTTAGTGGGCCAGAATGTACATATCCTTGGTGTAGAGGTTATCCAAGGGGTTGTTGGGGTAGCCACCGACATAGGGCTTCACCAGACGAGCCGTCACGTACTGATAGATGGGCGCGATGGGCATGTCTTCGGCCAGCAGGCCCTCCGCCTCGGCATACAGCTTGTTGCGGGCCTCGGTATCCATCACGGTACGGCTTTGCGCCATCAGCTCGTCGTACTTGAGATTGGAGTACTTGCCGTCGTTGTTGCCATGGGTGGTCTGTTTGAGATCCAGCATGGAGGAGGCTTCGTTGTAGTCGGCAATCCAGCCGGCACGGGCCACGTCAAACTGGCCACCAGACTTGGTCTCCAGATAGGTCTTCCATTCCTGGTTCACCAGGGCAACATCCACCCCCAGGTTCTTCTTCCACATGGCCGCCACGGCCACGGCCACCTTCTTGTGGTTCTCGCTGGTGTTGTACAGCAGCTCGAACTTCAACGGATGCTGTTCGTCAAAACCGGCGGCCTTGAGCAGCTCCTTGGCCTGGGCGTTGCGCTCGGCCTGGGTCAGCTTGGCCCACGCCGGCTCGGTGGCCACAAAGCCATCCACATACTCCGGCACCAGGGTATAAGCCGGCTTCTGGCCTTGCCCCATGACGGAGTCGGCGATCACGTTACGATCGATGGCAAAGGACAGGGCCTTGCGCACACGAACGTCATCAAACGGAGCCTTCTTGCAGTTGAACTCGTAGTAGTAGGTACCGACATAACCGGTGACCCGAACATCCTGCGGGTGTTCTTTCTGCAGACGCTTGAACTGCTCGATGGGAGTTTCGTAGGTCATGTCCACTTCACCGGCCAGGTAGCGGTTCATGTCCGCATTCTGGGATTGGATCGGCAGATAGGTGACCTTGTTGATGTGGGTATGAGCATCGTCCCAGTAGGTCTTGCTACGCTCCAGCACGATACGCTCGTTCACCACCCACTCCTTCAGGGTGTAGGCGCCGTTGGTCACCATGTTGCCCGGGCGGGTCCACTGGTCACCAAACTGCTCGATCACCTTCTGGTTTTCCGGATAGGTGGTGGTGTGCGCCAGCATGCTGACGAAGTAAGGCACCGACTTCTCCAGCGTGATCTCCAGAGTATGGTCATCGATGGCCTTGATGCCCAACTCCTCAGGCGCCTTCTTACCGGCAATGATGTCGGTGGCGTTGACTATGGTGGGGATTTCCAGATACCAGGAATAGGGCGAGGCGGTCTTGGGATCCACCACGCGACGGAACGCATAGACGAAATCACCGGCGGTCACGGGATCGCCATTGGACCACTTGGCGTCCTTGCGCAGATGGAAGGTATAGACCTTGTTATCCGGGGTATCCCAGGACTCGGCGACGGCAGGACGTACCTCACCGTTGGGGCCAGAAGTCACCAGGCCTTCGAACAGATCGCGTTGAATATTGGATTCCGGTACACCTTCGGTCTTCGCCGGGTCCAGGGTGGCCGGCTCGGTACCGTTGCCCTTCACCAGCTCCTGTACCGCGGCCAGGGCCGGGGTGGCATCCCCCTTGGCTTCCGGTGCGGCAGTTTCCTGCTTGGCCGGTGCGGCGGCAGTCTCGCTGGTTTGCTGGGGCTTGTCGCAGCCGAACAGGGCGAAGGCAGAGGCCACAGTCACGGCAAGCAATTTTTTATTATGGGTCATGTCCTTACTCCGAATGAGAAGATTCCTTGGTTTGAAGCATCACAGGTCAGACCTGGTCCGCCTGCGTTCAAACGTCTGAATAATTCCCTTCTCATCGTAATAATTCAACATATTTTGTTGTGAAATCCCCCACTAGCATTCTATTTACGAATGAAGCCCGCAATTTGACAGAAGATATGAAACACAACGGCGCAGAGGCACCATATTAAAGCTAGCAATGCGCCAAAATGGTGCCTTCAGGATGGCGGATGGGCTCAGGTCAAGGCCGGAAACATATGCTTAAGACCCGCCACGATAATCTCGATGCCCAGCGACATCATGATGAGCCCCATGATACGGGTGACCACATTGACCCCTGTCTTGCCCATGATGCGAAACAGCAAGGAGGCCGACCGGAAGATGCCCCAGGAGCACAGGGCGAAGATCACCACCACCAGGGCCAAGCCCAATAGCTCGGTGGGGCTACGATGTTGACTGGCATAGACGATGGTGGAGCTGATGGCGCCGGGACCCGCCATCAGCGGTAATGCCAAGGGCACCACGGCGATGGACTCCTTGGCCTCAAACTCTCCCTTTTCTTCCTTGTTGTGCCGCACCTCCCCCAGTTTGCCTTGCAACATGGACCAAGCAATCAGGGTGATCAGTGCGCCACCGGCGATGCGAAACGAGGCGATGGAGATACCGAAAATATCCAGAATGACCTGACCGAACAGCATGGAGACCCAAAGGATCACCATCACCGCCAGATTGGCGGTGGTATTGGTCTTCATCCGCTCCTGGGCTGTCTGCTGGCTGGTCAGGCTGACGAACACCGGCAGCAAGCCCAGCGGATTGATGATGGCCATCAAACCGATAAAAAATTTCAAATAGACGGGCAACACATCCAGCATGGCGCCAATATCCTCAATTTTGGAGAAAGTTGACTACAGAGTAGTCAATAAATGACGGCAAAAGATACGCGCTCAGTTGCCGGTTGACCAACGAGATTTAGTAATATCTCCCCAGCTTCTGATTAGTTATTTTTATCCGCCGCTGGCCGCCCTGGCCTGCTCGACTTACGGTTAACTTCGCCATAGATGGTTGATTACCCTGCTAATACCCGATTCGCCAGCTAGCGCCCCCACAGCAAGGTAAGCCGATAGGCCATGCCATGCGTAACGAGACGTCAGCTTTCCCACACCCTAAGAATGGGTTTTATGGCATGAAGCTGGCTAGAAAAAACCATGTGGAAACCGTAAGTTGCCGATTCCCGGCACCCGAAAAACCATGGCTTTATTGCAGGATTTACGACATGAAAAGATTTTTCTTTTGTCATTTTACAACAATTGATGCAAATCAAATTTCTCCGGTCTACCAACTCCTATAATCGCCGTGAAAGTTGTTTCCTAAGCACAAGAGAACATAAGGAAAGCGCTTTGAGTCCCGCTGGACTATACTGCGCAGACTTCATTGCTCCGCCTTGTTTTCTTGCAACACCTTAGTAAACAGTTTTCAAAACTCAGTAGGAGAAAGATATGGCAGTTACAAATCTTGCCGAATTGGATGATCTGGTTGCGCGCGTCAAGGCCGCACAGCGTGTGTTTGCTACCTACTCTCAAGAGCAAGTAGACAAAATCTTCCGCGCTGCTGCCCTGGCTGCCAACAATGCTCGTATTCCCCTGGCCCAAATGGCCGTTGAGGAATCAGGCATGGGTATCATCGAAGATAAGGTTATCAAGAACCACTTTGCCTCCGAGTACATCTACAACAAGTACAAGGACGAGAAGACCTGTGGCATTCTGAGTGAAGACGATGAGTTCGGTACCGTCACCATCGCCGAACCTGTGGGTATCATCTGTGGTATCGTTCCGACCACCAACCCCACCTCCACCGCCATCTTCAAGTCTTTGATTGCTCTGAAGACTCGCAACGCCATCATCTTCTCCCCGCACCCCCGTGCCAAGAACTCCACCAATACCGCTGCCAAGTTGGTACTGGACGCGGCCATCGAAGCGGGTGCACCGGCTGACATCATCGGTTGGATCGACCAACCGTCTGTTGAGCTGTCCAACGCGCTGATGAAGCACAACGACATCAACCTGATCCTGGCCACCGGTGGCCCCGGCATGGTGAAGGCTGCTTACTCTTCTGGTAAGCCGGCTATCGGTGTTGGCGCCGGTAACGTGCCTGTTGTTATCGACGAAACCGCTGATGTGAAGCGTGCCGTTGCCTCTATCCTGATGTCCAAGACCTTCGATAACGGTGTGGTTTGTGCTTCTGAGCAAGCCGTCATCGTGGTTGATGCCATCTACGACCAGGTCAAGGAACGTTTTGCTTCCCACAAGGGCTATGTTCTGTCCAAGGAAGAAGCTGACAAGGTTCGTAAGGTTATCCTGATCAACGGCGCCATGAATGCCGCCATCGTGGGTCAGCCCGCCACCAAGATCGCCGAAATGTCTGGCGTCAAGGTTCCTGCTGACACCAAGATCCTGATCGGTGAAGGCGTGAAGATCTGTGAAGAAGAAGAGTTCGCTCACGAGAAGCTCTCTCCGACTCTGGGCATGTTCCGCGCCAAGAACTTCGAAGAAGCCGTCGACATGGCTTGTGACATGGTCAACCTGGGTGGTATCGGTCACACCTCCGGCCTGTACACCGACCAAGACTTGAACGCCGATCGCGTCAAGTACTTCGGTGACAAGATGAAGACCGCTCGTATCCTGATCAACACCCCCACCACCCACGGTGGTATCGGTGACCTGTACAACTTCGCAATGGCTCCTTCCCTGACTCTGGGTTGTGGTTCATGGGGTGGTAACTCCATCTCCGAAAACGTTGGTCCGAAGCACTTGATCAACAAGAAGATGGTCGCTAAACGGGCTGAAAATATGCTGTGGCACAAACTTCCGAAATCTATCTACTTCCGTCGTGGTTCTCTGCCCATCGCTCTGAGCGATCTGGAAGGCAAGAAGCGCGCCATGGTGGTCACCGACCGCTTCCTGTTCAACAACGGTTATGCCGATGAGCTGGTTCGCCTGCTGAAGGGCATGTCCATGGAAGTGGAAGTGTTCTACGAAGTAGAAGCTGACCCGACGCTGTCCATCGTCCGCAAGGGCGCCGAGATGGCCAACTCCTTCAAGCCGGACGTCATCCTGGCGCTGGGTGGTGGTTCACCGATGGACGCCGCCAAGATCATGTGGGTAATGTACGAGCATCCGAACACCGCCTTCGAAGATCTGGCCATGCGCTTCATGGACATCCGTAAGCGTATCTACAAGTTCCCGAAGATGGGTCAAAAGGCCGAGCTGGTGTGTATCACCACCACTTCCGGTACCGGTTCTGAAGTGACTCCGTTTGCGGTAGTCACCGATGATGCCACCGGCGTCAAGTACCCGCTGGCTGACTACGAGCTGACCCCGAACATGGCCATCGTTGACGCCAACCTGGTTGCCAACATGCCCAAGTCCCTGTGTGCCTTCGGTGGTGTTGACGCCGTGACTCACGCCATGGAAGCCTATGTATCCGTTATCGCTAACGAATACTCTGACGGCCAAGCGCTGCAAGCCCTGAAGATGCTGAAGGAATACCTGCCTTCCAGCTACAAGAACGGCAAGGCTGACATGGTGGCTCGCGAGAAGGTTCACAACGCCGCTACCATCGCCGGTATCGCGTTTGCCAACGCCTTCCTGGGTGTGTGCCACTCCATGGCCCACAAGCTGGGTGCCGAGTTCCACATTCCGCACGGTCTGGCTAACGCCCTGCTGATCAGCAACGTGATCCGTTACAACGCTAACGACAACCCGACCAAGCAGACTGCGTTCTCTCAATACGACCGTCCGCAAGCTCGTCGTCGTTATGCCGAAGTCGCTGACCACCTGGGTCTGACTGCTGCCGGCGACCGCACCGCCGCCAAGATCGAGAAGCTGCTGGCCTGGCTGGACGGCCTGAAGAAGGAACTGGACATCCCCATGTCCATCCGTGAAGCAGGCGTACCGGAAGAGAAGTTCCTGGCCAAGGTGGATGCCCTGTCCGTCGAAGCCTTCGATGACCAGTGCACCGGCGCCAACCCGCGCTACCCGCTGATCAGCGAACTGAAGCAGGTTCTGCTCGACTCCTACTACGGCCGTCCTTATGTTGAAGGCGCTGTGGTAGAAGCCAAGGAAGAGAAGAAAGAAGAAGGCAAGAAGAAGAAGTAAGCTTCTGCCTGAGTAAATAAGAAGGTCCGCACAGGTTGCGGACCTTTTTTTTGCTGTTCTGCCAAGGGTTTGCTAATTTTGCTGAACGATCAGGAGAGTTTGAATGCCCGATATCAGCATCGCCGTAACCGACCTGCGCATAGGCCACTTCGTCAAGTTGCCAGGCAGCTGGAAAGATCATCCCTTCTTATTTAGCTCCTTTCGCATCAAGGACGAGGAGCAGCTGCAGATCATTCGCAATCTGGGCCTGGCTCAGGTGACCATAGACCCCTACCGCAGCACGGGCAACATTCCCGAGCCTGTCACTGGTGAGGTGGTCAGCGCGACGCCAAGTGAGGACGTTGCCCCCGCCCCTGCCGCCCCCGCAGATCCCATCCGTCAGCAACAACAGGATCTGCGCCGCTCCATGCGCTTTGCCGACCGGCAATTTAGCAATGCATTGAGTCCGCTACGGGAGTCCCTGGGGCAGCTCAACCTCAAGCCCGATGAGGGGCTGGCCACGGTCGCCCAACTTATTCGCACCGCCGCTGCTCACCTCACCCAGACCGAGGAGCCCATCGGCTTACAGCTGGTTCGCTCGGTACAACAAGGCGACGTACTCTTGTTGCACAGCCTCAACACAGCCTACATCGCCATGCTGATGGCCCGGGAGGCTGGCTGGTCGCCATTGGAGATTGAAAACGCCGGACTGGCCGCCTTGGTCCATGACATTGGTGAGTTAAAGATCCCGACGCAGATCAGTCGAAAGCGGGTGGAACTGACCAAGTCAGAGATCAACTTCATGCGCATGCATGTGCAGTATGGTTTCGATCAGCTCAGCCAACTCAAGGCCTTCAGCCCAGAAATCCGTCAGGCGGTATTGCAACACCAGGAACGGCTGGATGGTTCCGGCTACCCGAATGGTCTCAAGGGAGAACAGATAGGTGCCCTCGCCCGCCTGATCTCCGTCGCCGATTATTACGAAGAGCAGCTGCATCCCAGATCAGCAACCCGCCCAGGCCAGCCAAATCAGGTCGTCGCCAGTCTGTTCAAGAAGGCGGACATCTGGTTTGACGGTGGCTATATCAAGCTGCTTATCAAGGTGCTGGGCATCTATCCTCCCGGCAGTCTGGTGCGCCTGAGCGATGATACCCTGGCGCTGGTGATGGCCAGCGATCCCCAGACGCCACTCAAACCCATAGTCCTGCCCTATGAAAGAGGCCGAGTCAGCGAAGGCGTGGATCTGATCCCACTACAGCAGGATGAACGCCAGATCAGTGGCTTGTGCAAGCTTGAAGAGCTGAGCCAGGCCCAGCATGACTTCTTCAACCTCGGTAAGCACTTCTGCTACTACTACACCAGCTGAACCGCTCACCAGGATGACAAAGGGCTCCGAAGAGCCCTTTTTTAATCCCCGAACTGGGTCACTCAGTAGCGGAAGCGGCGGATCAGCTCCCGCAGACGGCGTCCAGCCGACGACAGAGATTGGGTGGTCTGCTCGGTGGACGCCGCCTCACTGGTGAGTTGATCCACTATCTGGCTGATGGCCACCAGGTTACGGTTGATCTCCTCAGAGACGGCATTTTGCTCCTCCGCCGCCGAGGCAATTTGCAGGTTCATGTCGTTGATGGTGCCAACCGCATCACTCATGCCGGACAGGGCCTCACCGATGCGCGCCGCCTCCGTCACCGTCTGTTCACTGCGCAACTGTCCGGCTTGCATGGCCTCTACCGCGTCTTTCACCCCGGCTTGCAGGCGTTGCAGCATATCGTTGATCTCGTGTGTACTCTGCTGAGTACGCCCCGCCAAAGAGCGCACCTCGTCCGCCACCACCGCAAAGCCGCGGCCCTGCTCGCCGGCCCGGGCCGCCTCGATGGCCGCATTGAGCGCCAGCAAGTTGGTCTGCTCGGCAATGCTGCGGATCACCTCCACCACAGAGCCGATGTTGGCGGTCTGCTGGGACAATTCACCGATCACCTCGGAGGCCGCATTCACCTCCGCCACCAGACCATGAATGCTGGCAACGGCGTTATCCACCACACTGCGGGCGCTATCCGAGGCCTGGGCGGCAGCGCCCGTGGCCTCGGCGGCCCGGGCCGCGCTGCCAGCCACCTCTTGGGCCGTACTGCTCATCTCAGTCACCGCCGTGACCACCTGTTCTGTCTCCTTGCGGTGAGCCTGCATCTGGCTGTTATAACGCTCCGCCACGCCGCTGAGCTGCTCGGAGACTTGCGCCAGCTCCTCACCGGTCCCCCCCACGTCACGCACCAGCGCCTGGATTTGCTCGACAAAGTGGTTGAAGGCCCCGGCCACCTGACCCACCTCATCCTGGCTGAGTACCGGCAGTCGCTGAGTCAGATCCCCATCCCCGGAGGCAATGGCCTTCAAGGCCTCGGCAATGCCGCTTAGCGGCCGGGAAATCCGGTTGGCCACCCAGAGGGTCAAGAGCACGGTGAGCAATAACAGCAGCAAGGAGACCAGCAGGCTGCGCAGCAGTTGCTGACGCAGCTCGTCATTGCGCATCTGCTGGGTGTTGGCCAGCTGCTGGTCAATGTCATCGATATAAAAACCCGTGCCCAACACCCAGCCATACCGATCCAGTGTCTGACTGAGGCTCAGCTTGAGCACTGTCTTGCCGGTGGAGGGTTTCGTCCACAGATAGGAGTAGAAGCCATCGCCCTGACGAGCAGCCTCTATGATGCCGCGGATAAAGGGACGCCCCTCTTCATCCTTGAGCCCGGACAAGTCCTTTCCCTCCAGCTCAGGCTTCGGGCCCAGTACTTGGTTGATCCCCTGGTAGTCGTAGACAAAGAAATAACCATCGGCCTCATAGCGCAGGGCCCGCAAAATCGCCTTGACCTTCTCCCGTCGGGCCGGCGTATCCTCGCCCTCATACTCGGCCGCGATGGCGGTGCGAGCCAGGGTCATGTAGTTGGTCAGTTGGGCACGCCGCGCCTCCATCAGCTTGCCCCGGGACAGTTGCAGTTCCTCTTGCAGAGCCCGTTGGCCGATCCAGTAGCTGGTCAGGTTGATCGCACAGACAGCCAGCACCAGCGGCAAGCTGGCCAACAGCATGATCTTTTGTTTTATGGTCATACTCGATTTCCTTGTTCACAACGAGTCATAGATCCAGAGACTCAGTGAAGGCAGTATGCACGATAGACTGGTTACATGCTGTTACAGGGATCGCCTAAACAACCATTTCCGCCCGCCGCCCCTTATAATCGACATTTTTGGGAGAGTTAGATGCAAACCTGCCCCTGCGGAGGAACCCGCCCCTTCGCCGCCTGCTGCGGCCCCTTCATTCAAGGTGATCAATGGCCGGCAAGGCCGGTGGAGTTGATGCGCTCGCGCTTTAGCGCCTTCGTGTTGGGCCACTGGGACTACATCCTGGCCAGCTGGCACCCCGATTACCGTCCTGATCTGACCGCCGAGGCGCTGGGCGCCGAGCAGGACGGGCACTGGGTACGTCTGCAGGTGTTAAACGAGCAGGGCGGGCCAGAAGATACCCAAGGCACGGTGGAATTTATCGCCTGGTACCGCCAGGCGGGCAGCCTCCACCCCCATCACGAACGTTCCCGTTTTGTCAGGCTGGCGGGCCACTGGGTCTATACCGACGGGGATCTGCTGCCTCTGCTGCAGGCCAAGCCCAATGCCCCCTGTCCCTGTGGTAGCGGCATCAAGTTCAAAAAATGTTGCGGACGGTAAAATCCTTGTAAATTCTGATAATTAGCTCGGCATTGTCATGGTGCTGTCATCTGCCTTGCCTAGAGTGCCAGGCCATGAGCCAAGTCATCCGAGGATGCCCCATGCAGGCCGAGCTCGAACGAATCCTAGCCAACCGCCAGATACAGACACTGCTGCAACCCATCTTCGATTGCCAGCAGCAGTCTCCCCTGGGTTATGAAGCCTTAAGCCGGGGCCCCTCGGACAGTCCGCTGCACTCGCCATTGGAGCTGTTCTTCCAGGCCGAGCAGCAAGGTCGCCTCAAGGAGATGGAGCTGTTATGCCTGCAACAGGCGCTGAGTTGTTTTGTCCAGCAGCGCCTGCCGGGCCGGCTGTTCGTCAATCTCTCCCCCCGCGTTTTGCTGGCCTGTCAGGTGCCCGAACTGGTGGCATTGACCCAAACCGCCGGTCTGAGTTGTCAGGATCTGGTGATCGAGTTGACCGAACACCACCCGGTCAACTGCTGGGAAGACATCCAAAGTCAGGTGGCCCTGCTCAAGCAGGCCGGCTTTGGCGTGGCCATCGACGATCTGGGGGCCGGCAACTCAGGCCTGCGTCTGTGGTCCAGCCTCAAGCCCGACTTCGTCAAGCTGGACATCTACTTCACGGCAGATCTGGACAAGGATCTCACCAAGCGTCAGTTCGTCGCCAGCCTGCGGGATCTGGCCGGCAACCTGGGCTGCGCCATGATACTCGAGGGCGTGGAGCGGGAAGAGGAGTACCAGTGTCTGCGTCAGCTGGGCATCCGTTACTGTCAGGGCTACCTGCTGGGCAAGCCCGCCCAGCGTCCCGGCGCCCTGTTTGGCGCGCGTAGCGATCCCGCCCCCAGCGAGCAGGAGGTCATTCACAAGGTGGGGCAACTGGCCCAAAGCGCCCCCGTGCTGAGTCCAGATCTGTTATGCGAGCAGGCGCTGCAGCTGTTCAAGCAGCAAAGTGAGTACGGCTGTCTGCCGGTGCTGGGCAAGGATGACAAGCCCATCGGGCTACTGCGGCGCCAGAGCCTGCTGAGCCATCTGGCGGAGCGCTTTGGCCACTCCCTCTATGCCAAGGCGCCGGTGAGCCGGTTGATGGACACCCAGCCCATACTGGTGGAAGCCGAACAGAGCCTGATCCAGGTCAGCCAGCAACTGGTGGCCAAAAACAGCGATGAGATGGATGCCTGGTTTGTCATCTGCCAACAGGGTCGCTACCTGGGCATGGGGCGGATCCGGGAGTTGATGCGCCGCCTCACCGACTACAAGCTGCAGATGGCCCGCCATGCCAACCCCCTCACCCTGCTGCCAGGCAACGTCCCCATTCAGCAGGCCCTGACCCGCGCCATTCACCGAGGCCGCCCCTTCTGGCTGGCCTACTGCGATCTCAATCACTTCAAGCCCTTCAATGACGTTTGCGGCTATGATCGAGGCGATCAGATGATCAAGCTGCTGGCACGCCTGCTGCGCAAGCATTTTACCCAGGCTGACACCTTCATCGGCCATCTGGGCGGGGATGACTTCATCCTGCTGGGGGAACATGGCGATTGGCGGAGTAATCTGGCCCAGTTACAGGCCGAGTTTCATCAGCTGAGGATCTGCTGCTACCGCCAGGAAGATGTGCGCCGCGGCGGCATCGTCGGCCAGGACAGGGACGGTCAGGAGCGGCAGTTTCCCCTGGTGGCCCTGGCCATCGGCGCCGTCTGCTGGCAACCCGGCCTGCCGCTGACCCAGGGACAGCTCAGCGAACGTCTCAGCCAGGCCAAGAAGCAGGCCAAACAGCAAGCCGATCACCTTTGGCTGGAGACGCCCCAGCAAACCGGCATCTGCGCCTGACTCACCGTCTGTTATCGTCAGGCGAGGCAGCAGACACGGCCGCCGAAACCGGCTGGGCCGTCAAGGCGCCACTGGCCGGCAGCGTCACCCCCGTCGGGCTGGTGTCACCGGCCTGTGCCTTCGCCACCTGCAGCATCAACGCCAGCCGGGGTAATCCCGCCTGGATCAGGTTCTGGCCGACCGCCAGTGTCTCCTCCCTGAGCAGGGGCGCATACTTGACGTATTTCTTGCCCGTAGGCGTGGCAAAAAACACATTCATCTGGGCCATCTCGTCGCGGGTAAAATGCTGGGCGTAGTGCAGGGCCAACCCCTGGCGCACCTCAGGCCAGCTCAGGGTCTCCTTGCTCCAGCGCTGCACCACCCCCTGATAGCGGGCCAGCTCGGGTTGCTGACGAATGAGGTCCTGCAGCACCTGTTGATTGAACTGGTTAAATTGCCCCGGATTGATGAGGTTATCCGCCAGGCTCAACGCCTCGGCAGGCAGCTCGGCCCGGCAGACACTCCCCCACAGGGCCAGACAGACCAGCCAGCACCACAGGCGTCCGCGGCCGGTGCAGCCGGCCCCGCTCACAGAGCCTGTTCGCTGCCACGTCCCATTGCCCACGCCCTGTCCCATAACGCATCCTTTTTGGTTGTTGTGGGTCCGGTGACCCTGCTCACAAGTTGGCGCAAAGAGGCCGCCCCGCCTGTCCGCTCTGGTTGGATTGGCATACCATGACCCCATCCTGCGGTACAGGAGTGGATCATGCCCCTCGTCTTCTCGTTGTTTCAACAGCTCAGCGTGTTTTTGGTGATCGCCTACCTGCTCTCCAAGACCCCCCTGTTCCATCCCCTGGCCAACTATTCGGTGCGTTGGCCGCATAAGGTGGTGATCTACTGTCTGTTCTCCGCCTTCTGTATCCTGGGCACCTATTTTGGTCTGGAGATCCAGGGGGCCATCGCCAATACCCGGGCGGTAGGCGCCGTGCTGGGGGGGCTGCTGGGCGGCCCGATCACCGGCTTCTTCGTCGGCCTCACCGGCGGCCTGCATCGCTGGAGCCTGGGGGGCTTCACCGATCTGGCCTGCGCCGTCTCCACCACCGCCGAAGGCTTGCTCGGCGGCCTGGTACACTGGTACCTGCTGCGCCGTGGTCGGCTGGACAAGCTGTTCAGCCCCGCCCTGGCCTTTGCCGTTACCCTGCTGGCCGAGCTGCTGCAGATGCTCATCATACTGCTGTTGGCTCAGCCGTTCGCTCAGGCCTGGGAGCTGGTGCAGCTCATCGCCCCGCCCATGCTGCTGGCCAACGCCACCGGTGCCGCCCTGTTTATCAGCATGATCCGCGATCAGAAGCGCATGTTCGAGGAGCTCTCCGGCACCTTCTCCGCCAAGGCACTGCGCATCGCCCAGCGCACCGTCGGCCTGCTGGATCAGGGACTCACCCCAGCCGCGGCTCAGGCGGTGGCCCAGATCCTCTATCAGGAAACCGGGGTCGGCGCCGTGGCCATCACCGACTGCCACCGCATCCTGGCCTTCGTCGGCACGGGTGAGGATCACCACAAGCCGGGGCGCCCCATCTCCTCGCCCCTGACCCTGGCCGCCATTGCCCATAACCGCTTGATGTTTGCCGACGGTCAGAGCGAGCCCTACCGCTGCAGCATCCAGGCCCACTGCCCGCTGGGCTCTGTGCTGGTGATCCCGCTTCAAGGCGAGAAAGGGGTCCTGGGCACCATCAAGCTGTATGAACCCCGGCAGCGCCTGTTTCTCAAGATCAACCGCACCCTGGGCGAAGGCATCGCCAACCTGTTGTCCCGCCAGCTACTCAGCAGCCGCTTGGCGCAACAGGAGAACCTGTTAACCCAGGCCGAGCTCAAGCTGCTGCGCGCCCAGATCAACCCCCATTTCCTGTTCAACACCCTCAACACCATCGGCGCCATCACCCGCACGGATCCCGAGCGGGCCCGCGGCCTGCTGCTGCACCTGTCGCACTTCTTCCGCAAGAACCTCAAGCGCCAGGAGGGGCTCACCACCCTGGCCGAAGAGCTGGAGCATTGCCAGTCCTATCTGGAAATCGAGCAGGCCCGTTTCGGCGAGCGCCTACAGGTGGATTACCAGATCCCGGCGGAGCTGCTGACCACCCGGCTGCCGGCCTTCACCCTGCAGCCCCTGATCGAAAACGCCATCAAGCACGGCATCGCCAACCTGCTGGAGCCGGGACGGCTGCAGATCCGTGCCGAGGCGCGGGGCAAGCAGGTGCTGTTGGAGATAGAAGACAATGCCGGCGCCTACGCACCGTCTGGCGACAGCGATGGCCTGGGGCTGACCATAGTGCAGCGGCGGCTGCACAACGCTTTTGGTAGTGAGGCCCAGCTTAGAATCCACAACCAGGCCGACTGTTACTGCCGGGTCAGCCTGACCCTGCCCAAGGAGGCCCCATGATCCGCGTACTGCTGGTGGATGACGAACCTTTCGCGCGCCAGGAGCTGATGAGCCAGCTGGCCGGCGAGGCAGACATCCAGATCCTGGGCCAGGCGGCCAACGCCATCGAGGCCCTGCAACAGATCAACGAACTCAAGCCCGATGTGGTGTTTCTGGATATCCAGATGCCCAAGGTCAGCGGCATGGAGCTCATCGGCCTGCTGGCCGATCCCCTGCCGCGCATCGTGTTTGTCACCGCCTTTGATGACTACGCCATCCAGGCCTTCGAGGAGCAGGCCTTCGACTACCTGCTCAAACCCGTGGCGCCGGATCGTCTGGCCAAGACGCTGCACCGCCTGCGCCAGAGCCTCACACCCCAACCGGTACGCCAGCTGGCGCCACCGCCCAGCCGGCTGCCGGTGTTTGTCCACAACCGGGTCAAGTTGCTGCCCTTGGAGGCCATCGACTTTGCCTATTCGGATCTGGGAGGCGTGCACCTGGTCAGCGGCAGCGAGCATTACCATACCCAACTGACCCTGAAGGCCCTGGAGGAGCAGACGCCCCTCATCCGCTGCCATCGCCAGTATCTGGTGGCTCCCCACGCCCTGGGGGAGTTGCGCCTGCTGGAGCACCAACTGGCCGAAATCCTCACCCCGGCGGGGCAAACGGTGCCGGTGAGCCGCCGCTTCCTGCCCGACATCAAGGCCCGTCTGGGGCTGAGCTGACGTGACCTGACTCACACCGTCTCGCCGCTGGCGCCGCCAAACCGCCGCTTAGCCGGTAGCGGCAGCCAGGGCGGCAAGCCAGGCCTACACTCCCCTACGATTGATAACCTTTCCAAGGAGTGAAGGTATGAGTTGGTTCCTGCTTGCTGTCGGCCTGTTGCTGGCCGGCTATTTCTTCTACGGCAAGTTCGTAGAAAAGGTGTTCGGCCCCCGGCCAGAACAGGCCACCCCCGCAGTCACCATGGCGGACGGGGTGGACTATGTGCCCATGTCCGACAAGAAGATCTATCTGGTGCAGTTGCTGAACATCGCCGGCGTGGGGCCCATCTTCGGCCCCATACTAGGGGCCCTGTATGGCCCGGTGGCCATGCTGTGGATCGTGTTCGGCTGCATCTTCGCCGGCGCGGTGCACGACTACTTCTCCGGCATGCTGTCGGTGCGGGCCAAGGGCGCCTCGGTGCCCGTGGTGGTGGGGGAGCATCTGGGCTCGGCCGCCAAGCACTTCATGAACCTGTTTGCGGTGCTGTTGCTGATGCTGGTGGGTGTGGTGTTTGTGCTGAGTCCGGCCGGCCTGCTGGCCAACCTCACCAGCAGTAGCGTGGTTTACTGGATCCTGGCCATCTTCGCCTACTACATACTGGCAACCATAGTCCCCATCGACAAGATCATCGGCCGCCTCTATCCCCTGTTTGGCGCCTTGCTGCTGTTCATGTCCGTCGGTCTGGTGGCCGCCATGCTGCTGTCCGACAAGCCCCTGTACAGCGCCGGCATCAGCCTGGCCAACCTGCATCCCAGCGAGCTGCCCCTGTGGCCCCTGCTGTTTATCACCATCGCCTGTGGCGCCGTCTCCGGCTTTCACGCCACTCAGTCGCCGCTGATGGCGCGCTGCATGCAAAATGAAAAATCCGGCCGCTTCATCTTCTACGGCGCCATGATAGGTGAAGGGGTCATCGCCCTGATCTGGTGTACCCTGGGCCTCTCCTTCTACGACAGCCCCACCGCCCTCAACGCCACCCTGGCCCATGGCGGTCCGGCCGCCGTGGTACACGAAGTCTCCATCGGCCTGCTGGGTCAGGTGGGGGGCATACTGGCCATCCTGGGGGTGGTGATACTGCCCATCACCTCCGGCGATACCGCCTTCCGCAGTGCCCGCCTCATCATTGCCGAGTTTCTGAAGATGCCGCAGAAGCCCATCGCCAAGCGGTTGCTCATCGCCGTGCCCATGTTTGTGGTGGGCTACCTCATCTCCAAGGCGGACTTCGGAGTGATCTGGCGCTACTTCGGCTGGGCCAACCAGACCACCGCCGTGATCATGCTGTGGGCCGCCGCCGCCTACCTGGCCAAGGAGGACAAGCTGCACTGGATCTGCACCCTGCCGGCGGTGTTTATGACGGCGGTGTGCATCACCTACCTGGCCAATGCCCCCATCGGCTTCGGTCTGGCCATGCTGCCCTCCAGCCTGATTGGTGTGGCCGCCACCCTGGCGATCACGGTGCTGTTCCTGCTCAAGTACCGCAGCGGCGCCCTGGCCGCCAAGGCACCCGCCCCGTAACCAGGGGAACGGCAAAAAAAAACACCCCGCCATGGCGGGGTGTTGTCGTTCTTGCGCCGGGGACTGGCTTCAGTAGTTGAAGCCCAGGCTCAGATAATGGCGCCACTCCAGATCATCCTCGGGGCGGATCTTCTGCCCCCCCGCCTCCAGCCACATGTCGTTCCAATCCACCTCCGAGCGCCAGGAGAGCCGCAGGTGTTTGCTCAGGGCATAACGTACCCCGAACTCTGCCTCGGCCTGCTGATTGAGCACCAGCCAATCGGATTGCTGCTTGACGAATTTGGCATACTTGCCCTGACTGAACAGGGTGAAACGGCTATCCCCCAACGGTTGTTGATAATCCCAGCCCCAAATAACTAAGGGGTAGGCCACCTGCCGTTGGCCAGGGAATATGAGCGAGAGTGACCCGCTGTCATCGCGCCAGCGCACCGCACTCCAGCCGGCCTGCAGGTTCATCTCCAGCCAGCTCTCCTTGCGCTTCCAGAAGCGGTAGCCCGGGCCACTGGCGTAGTCCACCTCCAGGTAAGTTTCACCCAACATGTCATAACGCAGATCCACCGAGCCGCGCCAGAACCAGTTGGGATGGAAGAAGTAGTCCAGCTTAGGGATGAGCTGATACTTGTGGGTGAGGGTCTGCCCTTCTGAGGTGTCGTACTCGTAGTCGCCAACCAGCCCCCAGCGCCATTGGCCCGCGGTCAGCTGGGTATCCAGATCCAGGTCGATGTCGTTGCGGCTATTCTCGCCGCGCTTGAGTTTGACGCTGGCATCTGCCGACACCTTGTATTCCCATGCGTCCTTGGACTTGGCCGGCGGTGTGGCCGCCACCAGGGTCTCGGGGCCGAGCAGCCGACCAGACTCATCCTGCCAGCGGGTCACATTGGCCCGCGGCAGGCGCAGCTGACCACCGTAGACGGTCTCCAGCACCAGCTCGCTGCCACTGATCTTCTTGATCTGGCCGCTCAGCCGGTCGCCATTCTCCATCCACAACACGGCCTGCGCCGAACCCAAGAGCGCCAACAGCAGACTCATCGCGGATCAGTTACCTCTGTGCACCAGGGCCAGGACGGACGCCGCCCCCACAAACAGGCTGGCAAAGCTGCGATTAAGCAGCCGCTGCTGGCGGGGGGTCCGCAGCAGTTGCAGCACCTTAGCGGCCAAACAGGTGTAGCCCGTCATCACCAGCACATCCACGCTGATCATGGTGATCAGCATCAGGCCGTACTGGGGCACCAGGGGGGCCGCCGGGTCGATGAACTGGGGCAGCACCGCCAGCATGAAGACGATGGCCTTGGGGTTGCTGATGTTGACCAGAAAGCCCTTGGCCAGTAGGGCAGGCCCTGGGATCTGCACCGGATCCGTCTGCGCCTTTATGGCCTGGGGTGCCTGACGCCATTGGCGATAAGCCAGGTAGATGAGATAGAGAACGCCGAACCACTTGATCAGGTTAAACGCCAGCTCGGAGGCCACCAGCACGGCGCCGACCCCGGCCGCCACGATCAGGATCTGTACCGCCAGGGCCAGCTGCAACCCCAGAATATTCCAGTAACCCCGCCACAACCCCACCTGTAGCCCGCTGGACATGGACGCGATGGCCCCGGCCCCCGGGGAGAGACTGATAACCCAACAGGCGGCAAAAAACGCCAGCCACATATCCAGTGCCATGTCGCACCTCCTTGTCAAAGCAGCATTAAACGCCAGTGGACGACACCGGGCAAGGGCCAAGTGCACTGTGCCGGCTAGACAGGCGGCGGGGATAACGGCAGGCGCATCAACAGGCTGCTGCCATGCCGTACCGCCGTGAAGCCATGCCGCTCAAACATGGCCACCGAGCCATGAAACTTGCCTGCCGCAGAGCGCGCCCGAGGGCTGGGATAGGCCTCGGCCCACCACCAGTCCTGTTGACGAGCGGCCACCAGCAAATGGGTCAACAGCCCATCGGCGATCCCCTGGCCGCGCCAGGCGGGATCCACCATAAAGCAAGTGATGGCCAAGACCCGGGTGGCCTCGACCTCAGCCAGGGCGGTGAAGGCGGACTTGCGGTTGGCATTGCACCAGCCCACCACCTGTCCCTCGTGCCAGGCCAGGTAGCCTTGTAACCGGCCCGCATCGATCAACCAGCGGGCATACTCCCGGCGACTGCGCCCGGCACCTGTGGCCTCCACCGGACGCGGCCGAAAAAAATAGGTGCAGTAGCAGCCGGCCCAGCCCGGGTTATCACCAAATGCCCGCTGGTCAAAAAACGCGAACCAGGCATCCACCGTGGCCTGCGTCAATGGCGTGATCTGGATCTCCATGGTCCCTCCTGATGGTGCGGGCGGGCAGCCCCGCCGCCGACCTGTCCAGCTGTAGGTTAAAACCACCCCAGCCGTCAACCGCAGCGCGGCAGCCACTGGCAGCTGCCCACGTCCAGACGGATTTTTACGCCTGATAGGTGACAGCCTCCACATAGGGAGTAAAGTGAAACCCATATTGGCCAGCCGGACGAGCCAACTACCAACCTGAGCGACCTCCGCACGGCCCCGCCGTTCAGCTGCAGGCCACCGTGACGTGTTGTTCGCTCCAATCAAGGAGTGACACATGATGCCATTACGTTCCCTTGCAGCGATCGGTCTGCTGTTGCCCGGCGTCTCGTCAGCCGCCGGCCTCTATCTGTATGAGCTGGGTACTGACGATGTGGGTCTGGCCAGTGCGGGCATGGCCGCCCGGGCCCAGGATGCCTCGACCATCGCCAGTAACCCGGCCGGTATGACCCGGCTCGCCGGTGACGATGTCACCCTCGGGCTGCAAGCCCTGTACGGTGACACCCACTACCAGATGGCCAATGACCATCTCAACAGCCCCGACGACAGCATCATCGGCTGGTTCCCCGCCGGCAGCGCCTTTTATAGCCATAGTCTGGATGACCGCTGGAAACTGGGTATCGGCCTGTATGGCAACTTTGGCCTGTCGCTGGATTTTGGCGACTGGAGCGGCAACGACATCTTGAAAGACTGCACCCTGATGGCCATGAGCCTGCAGCCCAGCGTGGCCTACCGTCTGAACGATGCCTGGTCCCTGGGCGTCGGGATCAACGCCAATTACGGCATCTTCTCCATCAAGGGCGCCCTGGATGACGGGCTGGATATCAGCGACACCGACTGGGCCGCAGGCTACAAGCTGGGACTGCTCTATCAGCCCAATGCGGATCTGCGCCTGGGGTTGGCCTACAGCAGCCGCGTCACCTATCGCTTTTCACAAGATGGGCTCGGTGAGGTGATACAGGCACTGCCCTTGTCCGGCAAGGTGGTCGCCCCGCAACAGCTGATGCTCAGCGGCGTGTACAGCCTATCCCCCCGGGTGGATCTGCTGGCCAACCTCGGCTGGCAAGACTGGTCCGTCTATAACAAGAACGAGGTCTGGATTGGCGAATACAGCAAGCCCAGCGCCAACCTGCTGCAGGACACCTGGCATGCCGCTCTGGGCATCCAAAACCACATGGCGCCCCGGCTCACCATGAACCTGGGCGTGGCCTTCGACAGCAGCATCTACAAGGATCAGGATAACGCCCTGCTGGCCCTGCCCTCCGGCGATACCGTGCGTCTGGGCGTCGGCGGTCGCTATACATTCGACGACCGCAACTCCCTGGGCATCGCCCTGGAGCTGGCCCAGGTGGATGGTTCCACCGTGCAGGGCAATCTGCTGGGCGGCCATTACAACCCCTCCACCCTCTACTTTATCGCCATCAGCTACGGGCATAAGTCCTAGCGTTCGGCCCGGCGCCGCGCCGTCGAGCAACAAAAAAGCCCTGGGTCATCCCTAGGGCTTTTTATCATCATCGCCGAGTCACTGCCCAGCTTGTCGGCCTGCTTACTTCACCACCTCCAGTGACGGGAAGGTGTATTTGCCTTCACGGATGGCCTGGTCTGGTCCATACATGCGCAAGATGATGTAGGCGTCCTTTTCCGGGATCGGCAGCCAGTTGGGATTATTGGCATCGCCCTTGGCGCTCAATTCGATGGTGTACATGCCATCGGCGTCGGGTTTGAGGGTTCTATCACCCCGGCTGTGCCGGTTGATCTCGTTGTGCGCCATCAGCTTGTTATCCGACCCATACACGGTGAAGGACCAGAACTGACTCACGTTGGGCGCCTTGAAGTGCATGCGGTACTGCTTGCCGTTGGCACCATTGATGTTCTTGCCATCGGACCCCGTCACCGCCTGCAGGTAGACGGACTCTTCCGGCGGTAGGCCCCACTGGCCAAGGAAGGTGCCCTCGGCAAACAGATCCCGCTGGCCGTTCTGTAACTGCTCACGGGTGCCAAGCAACTTCTCAGAATTCGTCATCTTGGGCGCCAGCTCGGCCAGATAGGCCATGCCGAGCTGCTCCCCGGTCTTGGCGGCGGCCAGCTGGGCGCGGGTAAATTTCTCGGCACAGGGGGCCAGCCCTATGGCCTGGTACTTAGCCAGCCACTGCTTATCCGCCGTGCCCATGTCGCCTTCACACAGCACAAAGTTCACCCGTTGCAGCCAGTTGGTCTTGGCCGGATCCGGCCAGTGATGGACCTTGGGCTTGGGCCCCGGCACCCCCAGGTAGGCTGACAGGGTACGGATGTTCCACTGATCCATGTAATTGAGGGCAACCTGCTCATCCTCTTTCCCGGTGGCCATGATGCGACCCATCAGCTTGAGAAAGTTTGAATCCACCCGGATCACCTCGGTGACGCTGGCCGGCACTTCTCCCTGCCAGCTGTTCAACGCAAACATGAAGCGGCCGCCCTGCTCGCCCCGCAGGCGGGAACCTATCATGGAGGTGGTGTAGTGCCCCATGTCCATGGTGTGCAGTATCCAGTAGCGTCCCTTATCCATGTCCGGCACACTGACGATCACGGGTTCGGCGCTCACATCCAGCCAGCCCTGCAGGTGCAGGGTGTCGTTGTTGATGGTCGGATGGGAGGTATAGGTATCGTCGGCGATGTGCCGGATATTCTGGAAGCGATTTAACGGCACCTCTTCCTTGATGGCGGTTTCGTAGAAGAACTTGTAAGCCTCGTCCATGGAATAGGCATAGATAAATGCCTCCTTGGCCAGCTCATCGGATATTTTTGCAGACGCGGGCAGCACAACGGCACATAACGACACTGCCAAAATAAATTTTTTCATAGCTCTCTCCAACATGGGAAGTTCAGCCAATCAATCGGCAATTCGAAGGAACTGGGTGTGACAGCGTGAGGCCCAAATGCACCTCAACTCAAGAAGTCTGTCACCGACGCCGGCCTGTGTCACATGCCTTTTTTGATGGACTAAGGGGCGAGGGAGCGTTGGCCCGATCGACGTCGTTTGGCGGTCGATTCCTGGCCTGGAAGCTGGCGAGGGTCAATGTGGAGGGAGCACCGACGATGCCATCTCGCACCATAGCCGCGAGCCGGCGATCCTGGCTCGGTCGGGATTGACGCGGCCCATCCCTGGCCAGCGCCCCACGGGCTGCCTGCGGCAGTCCAAAACGGCACTCCTGCCGTTTTGTCGAACAGGCTCCGAACCAGGACCGCCCATCACCGGATAAAAGAAAACCCCTGTCTTGCGACAGGGGTTTTCTTTTATCTGGCGGTGAGGGAGGGATTCGAACCCTCGATACGTTGCCGTATACACACTTTCCAGGCGTGCTCCTTCAGCCACTCGGACACCTCACCGTTTTTTGGTCTCTTGTTTAAGGCGTGAGACCTCACCTTTATCTCTTGGTTAAGGCGTGAGATCTCGCCTGGTCCGTCAGACTGGCTGACGACGGGGCGCATCATAGACAAGGCCTTGGGCAAACACAACAAAAAATCTTAAAAAACCATGCGTTTGCCTAGATTTGCAGCAGGGCCAGTGGCTTGTCACACCGCCGCCGGCTATGGCTATTCCACCTCGTGAATGGCCACCGGCTGCAACTTGGCGCGCCAGTGGGCCGGGCCCAGCTCATGGATGTTGTTGCCTCGGGCGTCCACCGCCACCGTCACCGGCATGTCCACCACCTCAAACTCGTAGATGGCCTCCATCCCCAGCTCCTCGAAGGCCACCTTGCGGGCCTGCTTGATGGCCTTGGAGACGAGGTAGGCCGCTCCCCCCACCGCCATCAGATAGGCGGCGCCGTGGGCATGGATGGCCTCCACCGCCTCAGGGCCCCGCTCGGACTTGCCAATCATGCCGAACAGGCCGCACTGCCCCAGCATCATCTCGCTGAACTTGTCCATCCGGGTGGAGGTGGTGGGGCCGGCAGGGCCCACCACTTCGTCGCGCACCGGATCCACCGGGCCCACGTAGTAGATGAAGCGTCCGTTGAAGTCCACCCCATCCGGCAAGGGCTCGCCGCTGGCCAGCAGATCGCTGATGCGCTTGTGGGCCGCATCACGCCCTGTGAGTATCTTGCCGGAGAGCAGCAGGGTCTCCCCCACCTGCCAGGTGGCGATCTCCTCCTTGCTGATGCCATCAAGCTGCACCCGGCGCGCCTGCTTGGCGCCCTCCCAGGCGATCTCCGGCCAGGCGGACAGGGGCGGTGGCGTGAGCTGGGCCGGCCCCGAGCCATCCAGGGTGAAATGAATGTGCCGGGTGGCGGCGCAGTTGGGGATCATGGCGATGGGCTTGGCCACCGCGTGGGTCGGGGCGGATTTGATCTTCACATCCAGCACAGTGGTGAGCCCCCCCAACCCCTGGGCACCGATCCCCAGGCGGTTGATCTTGTCGAACAGCTCCAGGCGCAGGGCCTCTTCGCCATTGGCTGGGCCGCGGGCCTTGAGATCCTGAATGTCGATGCTCTCCATCAGGGCTTCTTTTGCCATCAGGGCCGCCTTTTCGGCGGTGCCGCCGATGCCGATCCCCAGCATGCCGGGCGGACACCAGCCCGCGCCCATGGTGGGCACCGTCTTGAGCACCCAATCCACCACCGAATCAGACGGATCCAGCATGGCGAGCTTGGACTTGTTCTCCGAGCCACCGCCCTTGGCGGCGAGATGCACCTCCACCTGATCCCCCTTGACCATCTCCACGTGCACCACCGCCGGGGTGTTGTCCCGGGTGTTTTTGCGGCTGCCGGCCGGGTCGGCCAGGATGGAGAGGCGCAACGGGTTGTCTGGGTTCAGGTAGGCACGCCGGGTGCCCTCGTCCACCATCTCCTGCACCGTCATCTCGGCCTGCCACTGCACCTGCATGCCGATCTTCACAAAGCAGGTGACGATGCCGGTATCCTGGCACAGGGGCCTGTGGCCCTCGGCGGACATGCGGGAGTTGATCAGGATCTGCGCCATGGCGTCCTTGGCGGCGGGGCTCTCTTCGCGCTCATAGGCCTGGGTCAAGGCCTGAACGAAATCCAGCGGGTGATAATAGGAGATGAATTGCAGGGCATCGGCGATGGAATCGATGAAGTCCTGTTGTGTTATCACTGCCATAACATTTCTCCCGTGGCCGTCCGGCCGGAGCGCGGGCGACAAAGTTCATGAATTTAGCGGTGTTATGATACGCTCTGGCCGCCCGCCTCACCAATCCCGAGGCCAATTCTGTTGTCCAGGTTACAAATGAGTTACCCACTGCAATCGCTGAGTCTGCCCTTCGACGGGGATCTGTTTGCCTTCTTTGCTCCCCTGGCCCACCAGCCCTGGGCCATGCTGCTGGAGTCCGGCGGCACCGAGCATGTCGACAGCCGCTATCACCTGATCTGCGCCGACCCGCTGGCCACCCTGACCACCCAGGGGGAGATGACCCGCATTGACCGGCGCGGTGAGATCACGACGTCAAGCGAGGATCCCCTGGCGCTGGTGGCCCAGTGGCAGGCGCAGCTGTTGGGCACGCTGGATGACGCACCGACCGGCTGGCCCTTTAGCGGTGGCGCCATGGGGCTCTTTGGTTACGATCTGGGCCGGCGGTTTGAGCGCCTGCCCACGCTGGCCGCAGCCGATCTGCAGCTGCCCCAGCTGGCGGTGGGCATCTATGACTGGGCCTGGGTGCTGGACCCGCACGAGAAAGTGGCCCATCTGCTGGTGCGCGGCAGCCAGGCCGATCTGCAGCGCCGGCTGGCCTGGTGGCAGGCCCAGCAGGTGCGGCCGCAACCCGCGTTCAAGCTCACCGGCCCCTGGCAGGCCAACCTGAGTCAGGCCGAGTATGCCGAACGCTTCGCCCGGGTACAGGCCTACCTGCAGGCCGGCGATTGCTATCAGATCAACCTGACCCAACGCTTCGATGCCCCCTATGCGGGTGATGAATGGCAGGCCTATCAGGCATTAAGCCGGGTGAACCGCGCGCCCTTCAGCGCCTTCATCCGCCTGGGCGATGCGGCCGTGCTGAGCCTCTCCCCCGAGCGCTTCCTGCGCCTGGAAGGCAACCGCGTACAGACCAAGCCCATCAAGGGCACCCTGCCCCGGCATGCCGATCCCGACTTGGATGCCCAGGCCGCCGCGATCCTGTGCCAGAGCCCCAAGGACAGGGCGGAGAACCTGATGATCGTGGATCTGCTGCGCAACGACATAGGCCGGGTCTGCGTGCCCGGCTCGGTGGCGGTGCCCAGCCTGTTTGCCATCGAATCCTTCCCCGCGGTGCATCACCTGGTCTCCACCGTCACCGGCACCCTGATGGCCGGCTTGAGCGGCCTGGATCTGCTGCGGGCCTGCTTCCCCGGCGGCTCCATCACAGGCGCCCCCAAGATCCGCGCCATGGAAATCATCGAGGAGCTGGAGCCCCAGCGGCGCAACCTCTACTGCGGCAGCATCGGCTATCACAGCCAGGATGGCCGACTGGACTCCAGCATCTGCATCCGCACCCTGTTGGCCGAAGCCGGCCAGCTGCATGTCTGGGCCGGCGGCGGCATAGTGGCCGACTCCCAGGTGGAGTCTGAATATGCCGAGCTGTTTCATAAGCTGGGCAAGATACTGCCGGTGCTCTCGCCATGACGAACCACTGGCTGGCCCGCTATCTGCTGCGCCCCCAGAGCCAGCTGGGGGTGGCCCCCCGCTCCCAGGACAAACCGGCCGCCGTGCTGCTGCCCCTGCTGGAGCGGGAGGGTCAGCTGCAGCTGCTGTTGACCCGCCGCAGCCTGAGCTTGCGCCATCATCCGGGCCAGATCAGCTTCCCCGGTGGCCGCTTCGACCCGACCGATGGCGATCTGCGCACCACGGCCCTGCGGGAAACCCATGAGGAGCTGGGCATCCCTCCCGATGCGGTACGGCTGCTGGGCCAACTGCCGGGCTACCATACGGTGACCGGGTTTCATATCACTCCCTATCTGGGGCTGCTGGCCCCCGGCACCCGCTGGCAGGCCGCCAGCGGCGAGGTGGCGGAAGCCTTCACCCTGCCCCTCACCGATCTGCTGGATCCCGCCGCCTATGGCCGCTGGCGTTTTGTCCGCCATGGCCAGCTCACCAGTGCCTGGGGCATCAGCCTGCAGGGCCACCTCATCTGGGGCGCCACCGCCAGGATCTTGCAAGAGCTGGCTCGCCTCAGCGCAGAATGAATCTCTACTCTTTTAAAATCCACTGGCTCTTCACTCGATAAAAACTGTCACTTGCAGAATAATTACAGATGCCGGATCCTGGCGCGCCGTCTCAGCCCCTATCGAGGTCTTATGCTCAGCCTGTTTGATATCTTCAAGATCGGTATCGGCCCCTCCTCCTCCCATACCGTGGGGCCCATGAAGGCCGCCCACACCTTCATCGAGACGCTGCAGCAACGGGGACAACTGAACCAGATCACCCGCCTTGAGGCTCACCTGCACGGCTCCCTGGCCCTCACCGGCCGCGGTCACCACACGGATCAGGCCATCCTGATGGGGCTGGCCGGCTACCTGCCCGAGACGGTGGACACAGACGCCATGCCGGCCTTTCTGGCCCGGGTGAAGGAAGAGGGCGCCCTACCGCTGGCCCTGGGTGCCCACAAGATCCCCTTTGCGCCGACCGATCTGCAGTTTCATGCCCGGCCGCTACCGCGCCATGAGAACGGCCTGCGTCTGCAGGCCTTTGCCGGTGAACAGCTGCTCATGGAGCAGATCTACTACTCGGTGGGCGGTGGCTTCATCGTCACCGAACAAGAATTCGACCAGCCGCCGGCCCAGGGCCGGACTGTGCCCTACCCCTTCGACAGCGCCCAGGCCCTGCTGGATCACTGCCAGGCCCTGGGGGTCAGCATCGCCCACCTGATGCGGCAGAACGAGGCGAGTTTTCGGCCCGATGCCGACACCCAGGCCGGCTGTGAGCAGCTTTGGCAGGTGATGGCGGCCTGCATCCGTCGGGGCTGCCACACCGAAGGCCTGCTGCCCGGCCCCTTGAAGGTGGTGCGCCGCGCCGCCCCACTGTATCGCCACCTGCGCAGCGACACCGCCCTGACCCGGGATCCCATGGCGGTGGTGGATTGGGTGAACTGCTTCGCCCTGGCGGTGAGCGAGGAAAACGCCGCCGGCGGTCGCATGGTGACGGCCCCTACCAACGGTGCCGCCGGTATCATCCCGGCGGTGCTGGCCTATTACGACAAGTTCGTCCACCCCATGGAGCCGGAGCTGGCCTGTCGCTTCCTGTTGACGGCGGCGGCGGTCGGTCTGCTGTACAAGATGAACGCCTCCTTGTCGGGGGCCGAGGTGGGCTGTCAGGGGGAAGTGGGGGTGGCCTGCTCCATGGCGGCGGCGGGGCTCACCGAGATCATGGGCGGCAGCCCGGAGCAGGTCTGCCAGGCGGCGGAGATTGCCATGGAGCACAACCTGGGGTTGACCTGCGACCCGGTCGGTGGCCAGGTGCAGGTGCCCTGCATCGAGCGCAATGCCATCGCGGCGGTGAAGGCCATCAACGCCAGCCGCATGGCGGTGCGCCGCACCAGTGCCGCCCGGGTCAGCCTGGACAAGGTGATCGCCACCATGTACGACACCGGCAAAGACATGGACGCCAAGTACCGGGAGACCTCCCAGGGCGGCCTGGCGGCCAAGCTGGCAGACTGCGATTAACGCATCGGCAGCTGTATGTTCTCGAACAGCTGATCCACTTCGTAGTTGCTCTTCATGGCCAATGCCTTGTCCACCAGATCCCGGGTCAGATGGGGCGCGAAGCGCTCCATGAAGTCATACATGTAGCTGCGCAGGAAGATGCCGCGGCGGAAGCAGATCTTGGTGGTGCTGTGGGCAAACAGGTGACTGGCATCCAGCAGCACCAGATCCGTGTCCTTGTCCGGCTCCACCGCCATGGTGGCGATGACCCCTACCCCCAGCCCCAGCTTCACGTAAGTCTTGATCACGTCCGCATCGGTGGCGGTGAACACGATATGGGGCTCAAACCCCTCTCGGTTGAAGGCGGTATCCAGCTCGGAGCGGCCGGTAAAGCCAAAGGTGTAGGTCACCAGGGGATAGCGGGCCAGGTGGGCCACCGTCAGCCGATCCACCTTGGCCAGGGGATGCCCCTTGGGCACTATGACACAGCGGTTCCAGTGATAGCAGGGCAGCATCACCAGATCCTCGTACAGGTGCAGCGCCTCGGTGGCGATGGCAAAGTCGGAGGTGCCCTTGGCCACCGCATCGCTGATCTGGGACGGTGAGCCCTGATGCATGTGCAAGGAGACCTTGGGGTAGCGCTTCATGAAGTCCTGGATCACCCGTGGCAAGGCGTAGCGTGCCTGGGTGTGGGTGGTGGCGATGTTGAGGTTGCCCTGATCCGGATTGGTGTATTGCCCGGCCACCGACTTGATGCTCTCCACCTTGGCCAGGATCTCCTGGGCAATCTTGAGAATATCCCGGCCGGCCGGGGTGACCTGGGTCAGGTGTTTGCCGCTGCGCTCGAAGATCTGCACCCCCAGCTCATCCTCCAGCATGCGAACCTGCTTGCTGATACCGGGCTGGGAGGTATAGAGGCTCTCGGCGGTGGCGGAGACGTTGAGGCTGTGGTTGGCCACTTCGACAATGTAGCGTAGCTGTTGAAGTTTCATGTTTTTCCAGAATAAGGGCGCATGGCCTAATACTAACAAATAATGAGAAGCGCGCCTTAGGGAACAATCGACGTCGTTTGCTGCCGTCTACCAGTGACCCAGGGCACACTTCATCCTAAAGTTAGGTCAAGTGATGGCCCGGCCAAGCCAGGCCGGCTACCGCGTTCGCCAGGGATAAGGTAGTATCGATGGCAGTGCGTTTCTATTTAGGGAAGCTATTGAGGCAATTATGGTTTTAACACTTGTGCTCTTATCCATAGGCGCGCTGCTGTTTCTGATCATCGGCTACAACATAGTCCAGCAGTACAAGCAGAAACTCGAGGCGGATCGCCGCGCCCTGATGGCCAAGCAAAAGATCATCATCGAGGAGGCGGAGGAGATATTGCTCAACGCCAACCGGTTGCCCTTCAGCAAGACGCTGGTGCTCTTGATGCAGACCCGCATCCACGATGCCCTCAAGTCCATACTGCAAGCCGCCCCCGGCATGGACAGTGTGCGCCAGCGGCTGCAGGACGTGCAGGCCCAGATCAAGTACGTACAGGAAAACTACCAGTCCAACGACGAGAGCAGCTTCCGGGCGCCGGACTCGGATCAGCAGGCACTGCAGATGCTGCAGGTGGTGAAGAAGATCCGTGCCGTGGTGCGGGTGGAGCACAACAAGGGCAAGATAGACCCGCAGGCCTTCGTCACGGAAGACCGTCGGCTGGAGCTGATGCTGCTAAAGATCAACATCGCCAACCTGACCCAACGAGCTTTCGAGAGCCGGATGCAGCGGCAATTCGGCACCGCCAAACAGCTGCTCACCAAGGGCATCAGCGCCCTGGCCGCCATCCATGACAAGGATCCCTGGCTCATCGCCCGGGAGGACGAGATGCGCAATGCCCTGCGGGACATGAATCAGCAGATCGAAGAGGCCAGTCAGAAAGAGCGCAACGAGATGCAGGAAAAGAAGGACGATCTGGATGTCCTGTTCCAGCCCAAGAAGAAGTGGTGAACAGCTGCCCCACAACACAACGCCTCCTTCGGGAGGCGTTGTCGTTTAGGCCCTAGCGAACGGTTTAAGCGGCAGCACGAACACCGGCAACACCAGGGCGGCCATCACCATAAACACCAGACTGCCCAGGGTGGGGTAGCACCAGCCCACCAGGGCCGTCAGCACAGCGGTGAACATCCCCTGGGACAGGGCGGCATACAGGGTTTGTCCGGCGATGAGCTGCTCGCGTGGCAGCTGCTGGGTCAGATAACGGATGGCCGCCAGGTGGCTCACACAGAAGGTAAGACTATGCAGCAACTGGGCGCCAGCCAGCAGAGGCAGGCTGGTGGTGAGCCCCAGGGTGATCCAGCGCACCAGGCCGCCACCGGCCCCGATCAGCAGCATCTGCCCCGGCTGCAGGCGACGCAGAAGGCGTTTATCCAGAGCGAACATGCCGATCTCCGCCAACACTCCCAGCCCCCACAGGTAACCTATGGTGCCTTCGCTGTAGCCATTGGCCTTCCAGTAGATGGCGCTAAAGCCATAATAGGCGGCATGACTGCCTTGCAGCAGGCACATGATGAGCAGGAAGCGGCGAAAGGAGGCCTGCTTGAGCAGCCCCAACATACTGCCGCGCCTTGGCTGGCCCGGGCTCTCCTCCGGCATGGGGGACAAGGGCAGCCAGCTCAGCACACACAACAGCAGCAGCCCCAGCAGCATGACGTGCAGCACCCACTGAGCCCCACCCCAGCCGATGATAGCCCCCACCAGGCTGGAGCCGACGATAAAGGCCGCCGACCCCCACAGCCGCACCTTGCCGTAGTCCAGATTGACCTGAACTATCATGCGTGAGGCCAGGGCATCGCTCATGGGCAGCAGGGTGGGATAGATGAAGTTGGCCAGCAGCATCAGCAACAGCAGGGGCCAGAAGCTGTGGGTGAGATAAAACAGGGCGAAACTCAGCAGGCTCAAGATGGCCAGCACTCGCCCCAGCGGCAGCAGCTGCCGGGCATGGCGCACCTGGCCCATGATGGCCAGGTTACCGGGAAAGCGCACGGCCAGTCCCAGACCGATGAGCAGGCCAATCTGCTCCGGGCTCACCCCCACCGAGGCCAGCCACAAGGACCAGAAAGGCACATAGGCGCCATAGACGAAATAGAGGGCAAAGAAAAACAGCGAAAGCCAGGCAAAAGGACGCATCACAGACCGCCAGCGACAGAAAGGCCGCCAAGGTTAGCAGAAGCCGCTATGACTGTCAGCGCAGCCCTTACTTCAAGGCGAAGCCACGCCGCTTGAGGTAGTCAAACATGAAGGGTCTGGCCTCTTTGCTTAGAATTTTCTCCAGCTGATCGGTCCAGCCCCGCACCGGCCCCGTCTCCCCCCGGCCACGATAGTAGTGCGCCAGCAAGGCATCATAGGCGGCAAACTGGCAGGGATCCGGCGCCTGATACTGCTCTTCGTGCAGCACCAGCTGCAGCGGCAGGCGCGGCTTGAGATCCGGACTCTGAGCCGGATAGCCCAGGCAGAGGCCAAACAGGGGCACCACCAGCTCCGGCAGATCCAGCAACTGGCTGACCCCTTCCGGGTCATTGCGGATGGCGCCGATAAACACGCCCCCCAACCCCATGGACTCGGCGGCCAGCAAGGCATTTTGCCCCATGAGGCCGGCATCGATGGCCCCGATCAGCAGTTGCTCTATGTAGCCGGTCTTGGCCGTCGGCACCAGGCTGCGATGGCGGTGGAAGTCGATGCAAAACACCAGAAACTCTGCCGCACTAGCCACGTAGGCCTGTTCACCACACAGGCGCACCAGCTGATGACGCTTGGCCATATCCTTCACGCGTATCACGCTGACCGCCTGCAGGAAGCTGGAGCTGGAGGCGGACTGGGCCGCCAACAGGATCTGCTCCAGTTGCCCCGGGCTGATGGGCTGTTGGGCAAACTGCCGAATGGATCTATGGGCGCACATCAGTTCCACGACGGTGTTCATAATTGCTCTCCTCCTCCGGCCCTCGCGGGCTTAGAATGCAGCTCCAATAATGGATGTGGTATCCATGTTTTACAACGGGGATCCCGCCGCAAAAAAGTGAGCTTACCTATACTGGGGACATCAGCTCACAAGAGGAGAACGGCCGGTGAATGTTCTGATTTGTGATGACTCCGCCTTCGCCCGCAAGCAGTTAGCCCGTGCCCTGCCCGCCGACTGGCCCATCAAACTCCATCAGGCAGGTAATGGCCAGGAGGGGCTGGAGCAAATCTTGAGTGGCCATGGGGATCTGGTGTTTTTGGATCTCACCATGCCCATCATGGACGGCTATGAGGTGCTCAAGGCCCTGCAGGAGCAGGGGATCCGCAGCCGCGTCATCGTCGTCTCCGGTGATATTCAGCCCGCCGCCTACGAGACCGTCATGTCGTTAGGTGCCCTCGCCTTTATCCAGAAGCCCTGCTCCGCCGACAAGCTGCTGGGCCTGCTGCTGGAGCTGGGGGTCTATCAAAGCGGTGGCGGCATCCCGGAACAGGCCTCGCCCCTGGGGATGACTCTGGAGCTGCGGGACGTCTATCAGGAGTTGGCCAACGTGGCCATGGGGCAGGCCGCCGATCTGCTGGCCCGCCTGCTGGGCCAGTTTGTCATCCTGCCCATCCCCAATGTCAACGTGTTGGAGGTGAGCGAACTGCACATGGCCCTGAGTGCCGCCGCCGGCGAGGACACCCTGTCTGCGGTCTGCCAGGGCTTCATCGGTGCCGGCATCGCCGGCGAAGCCCTGGTGCTGTTTCACGACTCCAGCTTTGCCGATCTGGCCAAGCTGATGCGCCACCAGGGCCCCATCGACAAGGCGGTGGAACTGGAGCTGCTGATGGACATGTCCAACGTGCTGATCGGTGCCTTCCTGCGGGGCTTTGGCACCCAGCTGGACACCCCCTTCCACCAGGGCCAGCCTGTGGTACTGGGGCAGCACAGTGCCATTGACGATCTCATTCGCACCAACGCCACCCGCTGGCGGCGCACCCTGGCCATCGAGATCAACTACCGGATCCGCGATCACCGAGTGCAGTGCGATCTGCTGTTGCTGTTTACCGAGGAGTCGATCCGCTTCATGAACCACAAGATCGAGCACCTACTGTAAGGAGGCGTCATGGAGATTCGGGAATTTCATTGGCTGATGAGCATCATCCAGACCCTGGATGTGGGCCTGGTGGTGCTGGATCAGGAAGACAGGGTGCAGGTGTGGAACGGCTTCATGGAGAGCCACAGCGGCCGCTTGAGCCATGAGGTGAAGGATCAGGTCTTGTTCGATGCCTTTCCCGATCTCGACAGCGCCTGGCTCAGCCGCAAACTGACCATGGTCCGCACCCTCAACAACCGCGCCTTCATCAGCTGGGAGCAGCGCCCCTACCTGTTTCGCTTTGCCAACGGCCGGCCCATCACGGGACAGGCGGATCAGATGTACCAGAACGTCACCATCATGCCGCTGCCGGATTTCACCGGCCAGATCAGCCATCTGGCCCTGCTGATCTACGACGTCACAGATCTGGCTCTGGGTCAGCTGGCGCAGCAAGGCAGTGAGGTCCGATAACACAAAGGGCCGCAATTGCGGCCCTTTGACAGAGGTTCAGGCTAGCAGCATCAGGCCAGTGGCGACTCCGCCTGTTGCAGCAGGCGCTGCCACATCTGCATCACCAGTTTCTGATCCTTGTCAGAGAGCTCACCGCTGATGCAGGCCTCCTGCAGCCCAGCCAGCACCCTGTGTTTCACATCCCTGATGTGATTACGCCCGTCAATTTCACAATGGGCCACCGCCAACGAGATGTGCCCGCGGAGATAACCGCTGGCAAACAACTCATCGGCCGTACCCGTGCTGACCAGGGCATCAATCAAGTCCAGTAGCACGCGTTCAAATTCAAATATGGTTTTCATAGACACCAGATGGCAGGGGGCTGGATAAACCCCGCGAGGTCTTTGCTACGCCTTGTCGGCAACCGGCCCCGGGTAGGGGCGCGCAGATCCTGCCTTAAGCGACCGCCTTTGGCTAGTGTTCTTCGCCGCCTACAGATTATTTTTTGCGCCCCCTTTCCGGAACAAAACAACTGGCTAAGATAGCCACCTATCGCCCTTTCACAGGATACTCAACCTCATGCTATTGGACTGGATACAAGATCCCTCGGCCTGGATGGCCCTAGCCACCCTCACCCTGCTGGAGATAGTGCTGGGCATCGACAACATCATCTTCATCAGCATACTGGTGGGCCGTCTGCCCGCCGCGCAGCGCCAGCGGGCGCGACTGCTGGGGTTGGCTGGCGCCATGCTCACCCGGATCGCCTTACTGCTCTCCCTGGCCTGGGTGATGCGGCTCACCAGTCCCCTGTTTAGTCTGGCAGGTGAAGCCATCTCTGGCCGGGACCTCATCTTGCTGCTGGGGGGCCTGTTCCTGCTGGCCAAGAGTACCCATGAGATCCACCACAGCCTGGAAGAGCCGCACGGCGAGGAGACCTCTCCATCAAAGGTGCACAGTGGTTTTTGGGCCACCCTGGTGCAGATTGCCTTACTGGATATCGTCTTTAGCCTGGACTCGGTGATCACAGCCGTTGGGATGGCTGACCACGTGCCTGTGATGGTGCTGGCCATCGTCATCGCTGTGGGCGTCATGATGTTTGCCGCCCGCCCCATTGGCGACTTTGTCGAACGGCATCCCACCATCAAGATGCTGGCCTTGGCTTTTTTGATCCTCATCGGCGTGGCCCTGATGGCCGAAGGGCTGGATCTGCATATTCCCAAGGGTTACATCTACTTCGCCATGGCCTTCTCCTTGGGGGTGGAGATGCTCAATCTTCGCCTGCGCAAGGCCAAAGTCAGTTAGCCCAGAAAAAAAGAAGGCCGTGCAATGCACGGCCTTTTTGTCGGTTCACGCCTCAGCGCAGCTGCGGCGTCTGGGTCTGTACCCCCAGATTCTGCGCCCGGTGACGCAGCAGGTGGTCCATCAGCACCAGGGCCAGCATGGCCTCGGCAATGGGCACGGCGCGGATCCCCACGCAGGGGTCGTGGCGGCCGCGGGTCACCATCTCCTGGGCATGCCCCTCCTTGTCGATGGTGCGCCCTGGCACCATGATGCTGGAGGTGGGCTTCAACGCCAGGCTGGCACTGATGGTCTGGCCGGTGGAGATACCCCCCAGGATGCCGCCGGCATGGTTGCTCACAAAGCCGTCCGGCGTCATCTCGTCCCTGTGTTGGGAGCCGCGCTGCTCCACCACCGCGAAACCATCGCCGATCTCCACCGCCTTGACCGCATTGATGCCCATCAGGGCATGGGCGATGTCCGCATCCAGCCTGTCGAACACGGGTTCCCCCAGCCCTACCGGCACGTTTTCGGCCACCACCCTGAGCTTGGCACCGATGGAGTCACCCTCTTTCTTCAGATCCCGCATGAAGGCGTCCAGCGCCTCCAGCTTGGAGGCATCGGCAAAGAAGAAGTCGTTGCGGTTGATGATGTCCTTGTCCACCTGCTCGCCCTTGATGGAGCCCAGCTGCTCCAGGTAGCCGTAGATCTCGATACCATGCACCTGCTTGAGGTACTTCTTGGCGATGGCCCCGGCGGCGACCCGCATGGCGGTCTCCCGCGCGGAGGAGCGGCCGCCTCCCCGGTAGTCGCGGATGCCGTACTTCTGGTGATAGGTGTAATCAGCGTGCCCGGGGCGGAACAAGTCCTTGATATCACCGTAATCCTTGGAGCGCTGATCGGTGTTTTCGATGAGCAGGCCGATGGAGGTGCCTGTGGTCTGGCCCTCGAAGACCCCGGAGAGGATCTTCACCTTGTCCTCCTCCCGGCGCTGGGTGGTGAAACGGGAGGTGCCCGGCTTACGCCGATCCAGATCCCCCTGCAGATCCTCTTCGCTCAGTGCCAGCCCGGGCGGGCAGCCATCCACCACGGCGCCCAGGGCCAGACCATGACTCTCACCGAAGGTGGTGATACGAAAGAGGTGTCCGAAGCTGTTCCCTGCCATAAGTTCCTCAAGAAGGTTCGGTTACAAAAAGATCCCGGTGAGCCAGCAGCTGTGCCTTGGTCAGCACGAAGACGCCGTGGCCACCCTGTTCAAATTCCACCCAGGTGAAGGGCACCTGGGGATATTGGGCACTCAGGTGCACCTGACTGTTGCCCACCTCCACCACCAGCAGGCCGTCGTCGGTGAGAAAATCGGCCGCCCGCGCCAGGATCTGCCGGGTCAAGTCCAGACCATCGAAGCCGGAGGCCAGCGCCAGTTCGGGTTCATGATGGAACTCGTCCGGCAGATCCGCCATGTCTTCCTCGTCCACGTAGGGCGGGTTGGAGACGATGAGATCGTACTGATCTCCCGCCGGCAACGCCTGCCAGACGTCCGACACAATGGGGATGACCCGCTCTTCCAGACCGTGGTGCTGGATGTTGATCTCCGCCACGTTCAGGGCATCCACCGAGATATCCAGGGCATCCACCTCCGCCTCGGGGAAGGCATAGGCCAGGGCGATGGCGATGCAGCCAGAGCCGGTGCACAGGTCCATGATGCGGCGCGGTTCGCCCTGCAGCCAGGGCGTAAAGCGCTGGGCGATAAGCTCGGCAATGGGTGAACGCGGCACTATGACCCGCTCGTCCACATAAAATTCCAGGCCGGCAAACCAGGCCTTGTTGGTGAGATACGGCGCCGGCAACCGCTCCTCCACCCGACGCGCCACCAGCTCGGCCAGCAACTGTCGTTCGCTGCGGGTCAGGCGGGCCGCCTTGATGTCATCGGAGATGAAGGGCGGCAGGTGCAAGGAGGGCAGCATCAGCTGGACCGCTTCGTCCCAGCCATTGTCGGTGCCATGACCGTAAAACAGGCCGGCCTCGTTGAAGCAGCTCACCGCCCAGCGCATCATGTCGTTGACGGTGCGCAGCTCGCTGACTGCCTCGTCGATGAATAACTTGTCCAAAACCGCCTCCGGGTCGAGTAAACTTGCCGGCATATGCCGAGCCAATAACAGCCAGATACCTGATTAATGAAGAAAAAAGACGAACTCGATGAACAGGACAAGGCGCTGTTTCGCGAGGCCGCCCAGGGTACCCGCCGAATAAAGCAGGATACCATAAGTCCCACCTATCGCTCGGTCAAGCAGAAAGCTCTGGCCCGCCAGCAGCGAGAGGATCTGGGGCTGGCCCACCCCTTCTCCGACAGTTTCGAGCCCCATCTGAGCGATGACGGCCCCATGCGCTATGTGCGGGGGGATGTCTCCAGCTTTGAGGCCAAGCGGCTGCGCCGGGGCGACTATGTGCCGGACATGCTGCTGGATCTCCACGGCCTCACCCAGCAGCAGGCCAAGCTGGAGCTGGCCGCCCTGCTGGAGGCCTGCCGCCGGCAGCACATCCGCTGTGCCTGCGTCATGCATGGCCACGGCAAGCATATCCTCAAGCAGCGGGTGCCCATGTGGCTGGCCCAGCACCCGGATGTGATGGCCTTTCACCAGGCGCCCAAGGAGTGGGGTGGCGATTCGGCCCTGCTGGTGCTGATCGAACTGGCGCCCTAGCGGCCGCCAGCCTCGCTGTCGGCACGCCTGTGTGCCTGCAGCAAGAGATTGCGCGGCGTCAGCGGACGCTCGCAAAACTCCCCCAGGCTCACCACATAGCCCTGCTCCTCCAGATACAGGGCGTAGTCCAGTACCAGCCAGAGCTCCACCGGACGCCGAAACAGCCCCAACACCAGCTCCATGCGCAGCACCTGGGCCAGCCTCTCCTGAGCCTGCTGCTGATAAGGGGCCAGATCCAGCGGCGCCGGCAGGATCAGCCCCTTGGTCTGAGCCGCCCAGTCGATAAAGGCCGTCAGATCACCGACCAGCAGCCCCTTGGCAATGGAGGGTAAGGGCAGGTAGCTGTTCTCCCCTCGCAAGTCGCGCTGCAGGGCATCGAAGGTGAGCCGCCAGCTGAGCTCCTGCCAGCGCAGCCGCCGCACCCGGGCGCCGGCCGTCACCGTCTCCTGCAGCGGCAATTGCAACAGGCGGCGGTTTAGCGGCAGACCGCTGGCCTGCGCCGCCTGGCTCAGGGGCTGATAGTGCTCATGGGCATGCTTGTGATAGCAGCAGGGCGCCAGGCTCAGGCTGGCCACCTGCTGGGCCGCCCCCTGCCGTATCAGGTGGCGGTGCAGATCGCCGCAAGCATGCAGCGCCACCGCCTGCCGGGCACCGGCGAGCCAGCCAGTGGCCTCGGCGGCCATGACATCCTGCTGCACCGCCTGTTGGGGCAAGCCCGTCGACAGCTGACGGGCGGCCAGACACAGTTCGGCATCCCATTCCAGACTCACCACGCTATGCCCCTGGCGCGCCAGCAAGCGACCCAGGTGCCCTTTGCCGGCACACCACTCCAGCAGGTGCCCAGGCCCGCGCCCAGCCGCCAGCCCCAGTTGCTGGGCAAACGCCCAGATCTGCGACCACTTGCGCCCGGGAACATGAGCCGGCGCCGGCGGCGGCAACGTACTCGGCAGTCTGGGCAAGTGGCACAAGGCAGCCAGCTCGCTCGCCTCCGGCACCAGGGGCCATAACAGTGCTGCACGCGCCGCCTCATCCTGCTCCAGTGCCTGCAAGTCCGGCAGTGCCAAGGCCGCCAGCGCTTCACATAAGGCCGGATGGGTTTGCCACCAGGGCAGACGCAAATGATGAAATGGCTGAACCTGCCACAGGGGCTGGGTGTGCCGCAGTAGGCCATCGAGGGCAGAAAAACGTGACAGCAAGATCGACTCCCGAAAAAGAGGATGTCGAGTCTAGGGGCTCTGCGAAATAAGCACCAGAGGGTGGTCAGGCCGGCGCATAAAAATAAGGCCAGTCCGATGGGACTGGCCTTAGGGTCAGCAAGAAAACGCCCTACAGACGGATACCCAGAGACTGGCGCAGGTAGGCACCGGCCCCCAACAGCCCCGGATGAGCGTGAGTAATGAGATAAACAGGGATGTCCTTGAGATAGGACTGGAAGCGGCCCTTGTCCTCGAAGGCCACCCGGAAGCCGGATGACTTAAAGAAGTCGAGGAAGCGCGGCACTATGCCACCGGCGATGTAGACGCCACCGAAGGTGCCCATGTTCAAGGCCAGGTTGCCGCCAAAACGGCCCATCAGCACACAGAACAGGCTCAGCGCCCGGCGGCAGTCGGTACATTCGTCCGCCAGGGCCCGCTCGGTGACATCCTTGGGCTGCAGATCCTCGGGCTCACGGCCGTCAGCCTTGACCAGGGCGCGGTACAGGTTGACGAGACCCGGGCCGGAGAGCAGACGCTCGGCGGAGACATGGCCCAAGTCATGACGCATCACCTGCAGCACCGCATCTTCTTCTTCACAGTTGGAGGCGAAGTCCACGTGACCACCCTCACCCGGCAGGCTCAGCCATTGACTGCCGGTATGCACCAGGTGGGCAACCCCCAGGCCAGTACCGGCGCCATACACGGCAATCGGCTTGCCCGCCTGGGCATCACTACCACCAAATTGCAGCTTGTCCTCATCTTCCAGCACCGGGATGGCCATGGAGACGGCGGTAAAGTCGTTGATAATTTCCAGATGCTGCAGCCCCAGGTTGGCCTTCATCTCAGCAATGGAGAACTCCCAGGTGTGGTTGGTCATCGTCACCCAATCCCCCTTGATGGGACAGGCAATGGCGATGCAGGCATCATCTACCTGAGCGTTATGTTCTTCCAGATAGAGACGCACCACCGCCTCCAGGCTGGGATGCTCAAGACCGGAATAGGTCTTAGCTTGTGAAATGTCGCCAGTGGTCATGTCACACAATGCCAGGCGCGCATTGGTACCGCCGACGTCCCCTACCAGGGCAAAACTCGCCATAAACAACTCCTTACTGACCAAAATGAAATGCCGGATATTCTCGTTATTGTGGGGGCCGATTTTACCTGCTGACGGCCAGCAGAAATACTACCGGGATCACAGCCAGATCAATAAATGGTGAGATTGTAGTTGTTTTATTACAAAACCCTGCCTCCCCGGACAATAATCTGCTAGATTTAGCCTGATGTAAGTAATTTTAAGACAGGCCGCACAGTTTTTTGTCCGGCCTGTGCTGTTAGCCTGCAAATGGGTATAGGCTGTCAAGTCAATAAGTTAGCAACGCTAGCGGTCTGTTTGCCCTCAGCTAACCCAAACCTGTCTCTGAGTATTTCGTATGAATACGTTGGAAAAAATCAGTAAGTATCTGGATAGTTTCAGCAAATCTGAACGTAAGGTGGCCGAGGTGATCATGGCCTCGCCCCAGACCGCCATTCACTCCAGCATTGCGGCGCTGGCCAAGATGGCGGATGTGAGCGAGCCCACCGTCAACCGCTTCTGCCGCCGCCTGGACACCAAGGGTTTCCCTGACTTCAAGCTGCACCTGGCGCAAAGCCTGGCCAACGGCACCCCTTACGTGAACCTGCACGTGGAAGAGGACGATACGCCCGAGGCCTACACCGCCAAGATCTTCGAGTCCACCATGGCCTGCCTGGATGTGGCCAAGAACAGCCTGGATACCCAAACGGTCAATCGTTGCGTGGATCTGCTGACCCAATCGAAGAAAATTTCTTTCTTTGGACTGGGTGCCTCTTCCTCGGTGGCCCACGATGCCCTGAATAAGTTTTTCCGCTTCAACATCCCGGTGGCCTGCTTTGACGACATCATCATGATGCGCATGGCCTGCATCAATTGCAGTGAAGGGGATGTGGTGGTGGTGATCTCCCACACGGGACGCACCAAGGCGCTGGTGGAGATTGCCGCTCTGGCGCGACACAACGATGCCACCGTCATCGGCATCACCGCCAAGGACTCCCCCCTGGCCCGTGAATGCAGCCTGGTGCTCTCCATGGATGTGCCGGAAGATACCGATGTCTATCTGCCCATGGCGTCGCGCATCGCCCAGCTGACGCTGATCGATGTGCTGGCCACAGGATTCACTCTGCGCCGCGGCCTCAAGTTCCGAGAAAACCTGAAAAAAGTCAAAGAGGGCATCAAAGATTCCCGCTTTGAGAGCTTTCACCAATGAAGTAAAAAACGCCTCCTTCGGGAGGCGTTTTTTCTCCCTCCCCCGCGGTATCGCAAGCCGGGGCCTTCGTGTAGAATCCGCCTATTCGTTACGGTTTTTAACATTGCGCAGTAATGGTGTAACTCTGGGTAATGCCCGCACCTGTCGCTCATGCCGTCTCTGATTTTCATGCTCATACAACCTTTACTCTGGAGTGAAAGATGTTAAGACGCACTAAGATCGTGACCACGCTAGGTCCAGCCACCGACCGTGAGGGTGTTCTGGAGAACATCATCAAGGCCGGTGCCAACATGGTTCGCATGAACTTCTCCCACGGCGCCGCCGAAGACCATATTGCCCGGGCCAATCAGGTTCGGGAGCTGGCCGCCAAGCTGGGTCGCCATGTGGCCATTCTGGGGGATCTGCAAGGCCCCAAGATCCGCGTCTCCACCTTCAAGGACGGCAAGATTTACCTGACCCTGGGCGACAAGTTCATCCTGGACGCCAACCTGGGCAAGGGCGAAGGGGATCAGCAACAGGTCGGCATCGACTACAAGCAGCTGCCGGAGGATGTAGTTCCCGGTGATGTGCTGCTGCTGGATGATGGCCGCGTACAACTGCAAGTTGAGCGGGTGGAAGGCAGTCGCATCTTCACCTGTGTGACCGTGGCCGGCCCCCTGTCCAACAACAAGGGCATCAACAAGAAGGGTGGTGGCTTGTCCGCCCCGGCCCTGACCGACAAGGATAAGGAAGACATCAAGACCGCCGCCGCCATGGCGGTGGACTACTTGGCGGTCTCCTTCCCCCGCTCCGGTGCCGATCTTAACTATGCCCGTGAGCTGGCCCGCGAAGCCGGTTGTAACGCCAAGATTGTCGCCAAGGTGGAACGTGCCGAAACCGTGACCTCCGATGAAGCCATGGAAGATGTGATCCTGGCCTCCGACGTGGTGATGGTGGCCCGGGGCGACCTGGGGGTCGAAATCGGTGATTCCGAGCTGATGGGGGTGCAGAAGAAGTTGATCCGCACCGCGCGTCGCTTGAACCGTGTGGTGATCACCGCCACCCAGATGATGGAGTCCATGATCAAGGCGCCGCTGCCCACCCGTGCCGAGGTGATGGACGTGGCCAACGCCGTGCTGGACGGAACCGATGCGGTCATGCTCTCCGCCGAAACCGCCGCCGGCGACTTCCCGGTCGAGACCGTCAATGCCATGGCCAACGTCTGCCTGGGTGCCGAAAAGCACCCCAGCGTCAACGTCTCCAACCACCGCATGAACTACACCTTCAACTCCATCGAGGAGTGTGTGGCCATGAGCGCCATGTATGCCGCCAACCACATGGCCGGCATCAAGGGTATCGTCACCATGACGGAATCCGGTACCACGCCCTTGCTGATGTCCCGCCTGAGTTCTGGTCTGCCGATTTTTGCCATGTCCCGCCATCAGCAGACCCTCAACTGGGCCAGCCTGTACCGCGGCGTCACGCCGGTATTCTACGATGGCGATGACAGCCTGCCGGTGCTGCAGTTCTGTCTGGACGCCTTGAACGTGCTCAAGGAAAAGGGCTATGTCAAAGCCGGGGATCTGGTGATCGTCACCCACGGTGACAAACTGGAAACCACTGGCAGCACCAATACCTGCAAGCTGATCACCGTCGAGTGATCCGCCGTGATTGATGAAAACGCCCACCCTAAGGTGGGCGTTTTGTTATCCCCCGGGCCACGCGCCCCGTTCCAAGTCACTGGCCGCAAAGCTATCCACCTGCAGTGCCAGATAACGTAATCGTTCGGCCTCCTGCAGAGCAGCCGCTTCGGCTGCGCTTAGCAATCCCAGGGCGAGCGCCGGCTCAATCAGCTTGGCCATGGGCACCTTGGTGGGCAATTGCCCCTGTTTCTGCGCCTGCTGTAGCCGCTCATGGAGCGGTGCGACGGCGTACAACTGCATAAAAGCCAGCTCCACCCGCCCCACGGGATCCTGTTCCTGCTGTGGGCAATGATGCAATGTCAGCAGTCGCTGACGTAGCCCATCGGGTATCAAGAGGGCCTGTGCCAATTGGGCAATCAGTCGATCCCTGGGCCCGGCATAACCATTACCAAAGGGGAAGATCCAGCGCTTTAAAAGCCAGCCCAGCCATGGCCAAGGAAGATTGGCACAGACCCCCACCACGGCGAGCCCTATCTGCTGCAGGCTGTGCTGCATGGCGTAATCCAGCAACAGGCGATCCTGCTCTGCGCTCCCCTCGTCAGCGAAGCGCTTAAGGGTCGCCGAGGCCAGGTACAGCTGGCTCAACCAATCCCCAAGGCGGGCGGTCAGTAGCTCGCGACGTTTTAACCGGCCCCCCAGCAGCAACATCACCAGATCACTGGTTAAGGCCAGCGCCCGACTCATGCGCGTGAGTTGGCGATAATAGCCCGCCGGATACCCTTTGCTGGGAGCGGAGTCCAAGCGCCCCAGGGTTAACCCCGAGACCAGCGTCAATAGCAGATGGCGCGCAAAGCGGGAGACATGCTGGCGCAGCAGCCCATCAAACTCTGCCAGCCCCTCTGCTTGCTGCAGGCAGGCCATCTCCTGACGTAGAAACGGATGGCAGCGCACTGCCCCCTGACCGTAGATCATCAGACTACGGGTGAGGATATTGGCCCCCTCCACCGTGATGGCGATGGGAATTCCCATGTAGTGGTAGGCCAGATAATTGCTGCGCCCCAGCATGATGGCGCGGCCGGCATGGATGTCCATGGCATCCAGCAGGCAACGACGGGCGGATTCGGTGATGTGGTACTTGGCAATGGCGGTAGCGACCCCGGGCCTGGCCCCCAGATCCAGCGCCGTGGTGGTCAGTTGTCGTGCGGCATCCATCTGGTAGCTAAGACCGGCAATGCGTGCCAGCGACTCCTGTACCCCCTCAAAACGACCGATAGGTTGACCGAACTGCTGTCGCACAAAGGCATAAGCCGAACTGGTGCGACAGGCCAGTTGGCCACAGGCGGTGCCCAATGCAGGTAAGGAGATGCCTCGTCCGGCACTCAGGCACTCCACCAGCATGCGCCAGCCCTTACCGGCCCACTCGATACCACCAATCAGACTCTCCAGCGGAATGAAGACATCCTCACCGCGAATGGGACCATTCAAGAAGCGCTGGCCCATGGGCAAATGGCGATCCCCTATCTGAACACCAGGCAAATTAGCCGGGATCAGGGCGCAGCTGATGCCGTACTCTTCCTGCTCACCCAGCAGATGATCGGGATCGTTGAGCTTAAAGGCCAGACCGATGACGCTAGCCCGGGGCGCCAGGGTAATATAGCGCTTGTTCCAATTCAGTCGGATCCCGATCACCTCGTTGCCCTGCCACTGGCCGCGCGTCACCACCCCCAGATCGGGAATGGCACCCGCATCCGAGCCTGCCTCAGGCCCCGTCAGGGCAAAACAGGGGATCTCTTCGCCCCGGGCCAGCCGAGGTAGCCAATAGTCTTGTTGAGCCTGAGTGCCATAGTGCAACAGCAACTCCGCCGGCCCGAGGGAGTTGGGCACCATGACGGTGACAGCGGCGCTCAAGTTCGCTGCCGCAATGCGCGCCACAATCTGGGAGTTGGCATAGTGAGAAAATTCGCGCCCGCCATAGGCCTTGGGGATGATGAGGGCAAAGAAACCCTCCTGGGCCAGATAGCGCCATATCTCATCGGGCAAGTCCACCTGGTTGGGATTGCCTGGCAGGGCAGCCAGGCGTGAGAGAAGCTCATCGACTTGATGGGTCAAAAAGGCCTGCTCCTCCTCACTCAGGCTGGGTTTGGGCAGATCCATCAACTGGCGCCAATCCGGCTGACCGCCGAAAAGCTGTCCCTCCCACCAGACTGAGCCGGCGTCAATTGCTTCCTGTTCGGTGGCCGACAGTGGCGGCATGGCTCGTGCCAGATATCCCATCAGCGGACGGCTTACCAGCTGCAGGCGCCAGGGCCTGTGTAGCCAGATGGACAGCGGGATGCCCAGAATCAGCAACAGCAGCAGAATGGATAACATGCAGCCTCCCTCCCCTGGCGGGAACGGCGACCAGCACAGGCGCGTCTGGCGTGCCGTCCGGTCACCGAGCAAATGAGTGGTTTGACCAGTAGCTATGTGATAAGTAAGGCACAGGATGCGATGGCAGAGTTTTTTTTGTCTTTTTTTCTGCTGTAGGCGAACTTTTTGCGACAAACAGCACTCTATATAAGTGCCACTGCAATTAAGCATTAAGTCTTTGCCCAGCTAGCTTCCCTGTTATCTGGGCTTTTTTTTGTCTGTCGTTTAGCTAAGGAGTACAGATGTCGTTGGCGAATGCCCCCGTCGAAGTCAAGCTGGCAGTGGATATCATCCAGTGGCTCGAAGAAAACCAGATCCCCGCCGCTCAGGTGTTGGCCGCCCTGGCGCTGGTCAAACGGGATTACGAGCACAAATTGCAGGCCGAGCAGCTCCGTCCGACGGAAGAACAGCCGCCGTCTTAGACAGCACTGGCTTGGCCTGAAAAACAAAAGGGACCTTCATAGGTCCCTTTGATTTCTCAACCCGCTTAGGGTTATTCGTCATCTTCCAGGTAGGCGTAGCCCTGCAGCCCCGCCTCCAGATCCGCCAGCAGATCGGCCCGGATCTGTTCATCCACCGACAAGTCGGCGGCCAGACGGCGATAGTTGTGACGGATGCGATCCGGATTGATGTTCACGTAGCGCAGCAGGTTGTCTACCGTATCCCCCTTGGTGATATGGCTGATCACCGGCTTGCCCTCGGCATCCAGACAAACATCGGCACTGTGGGTGTCACCAAACAGGTTGTGCAGATCACCCAAGATCTCCTGATAGGCCCCCACCAGGAAGAAGCCCATGTAGCAGGTCTCATCCGGCCCGAATTCCGGCATCGGCAGGGTGGTTTCCACCCCAACCCCATCGACATAATGATCAATCATGCCATCGGAGTCGCAGGTGATGTCCAGCACCACGCCACGGCGTACCGGCGGACGATCCAGCCCAGTCAACGGCATGACAGGGAAGATCTGATCGATACCCCAGGCATCCGGCAGCGACTGGAACAAGGAGAAGTTCACAAAGCACTTGTCGGCCAACTTCTCATTGAGTTCATCCAGCATGGCCCTGTGCTGACGGTTCACCGGATTGAGCAGCTCCTTCACCCGCATGCACAGGTTGATATGCAGCTCTTCAGCCCAGGCCCGCTCGGAGAGGTTCATGAAGCCCATGGTGTATTGGGCATGCACGTCGGCCAGATCGGAGACGGAGTCATGGAATATCTCAAGCAGGCCCGGATCTTCGTCGTTAAGCTCCTCCCAGCTGCGCCACATGTTCTGCAGCAGCAAGGGCGCCGTCTCTTCCGGCGGATCCAGCTCCCGCTGTTGCACCGTCTCGGTCCCAATGATGTTGGAAACCAGCACAGCATGGTGAGCGGTCAGGGCCCGGCCAGACTCGCTGATGATGGTGGGATGGGGCAGCTCAAACTCGCGGCAGATATCGCCGATCCCCCAGACTACGTTGTTGGCATATTCCCGCAGGCTGTAGTTGGCAGAGCAGTGGCTCTGGGAACGAGACCCCTCGTAATCGACCCCCAGGCCGCCCCCCACATCCACCACCTGAATGTCTGCGCCCAGACGACGCAGTTCGGCGTAGAAGCGACCGCACTCGCGGATCCCGCCCTGGATATCCCGGATATTGGCGATCTGGGACCCCAGATGGAAGTGCACCAGCTGCAGACAACCCAGCTTGTCCTCCTGGCGCAGGCGTTCCACCATGCGCAGGATCTGAGCGGCACTCAGACCAAACTTGGACTTCTCGCCGCCACTGGCCTGCCATTTACCTGAGCCTTGAGAGGCCAGACGCGCCCGCACGCCGATGCAGGGCTCCACGCCCAGATTAGCGGCTTCAGAGAGCACCAGCTCCAGCTCGGAGGTCTTTTCCACCACTATGTAGACCTTGTGGCCCATCATGTTGCCCAGCAAGGCATGGCGGACGTATTCCCGATCCTTGTAGCCATTGCAGACGATGACGGAACCACGGGCATGACGGTGGGACAAGACAGCCAACAACTCGGGCTTGGACCCGGCCTCAAGTCCCAGGCGAGGCTTATCCTGATAGGCACGGGTGATGGACTCCAGCACTTGGTTCTGCTGGTTCACCTTGATGGGATACACGCACTGATACTGGCCTTCGTAACCATAGGCTTCGATGGCCTGCTGGAAGGCACCAAACAGCGCGTCGACCCGGCTCTTGATGATGTCGGGGAAACGCAGCAACACAGGCGCCGCATAGCCCTGGCTGCGGAGTTGCTCAATCACATCCTTGAGCACGATACGGCAGTCGGGACGGCTCTTGTCGGGCGCCACCACTACCTGTCCTTGTTCATCCAAATGAAAAAAACCACCGCCCCAGTAGGGCAGGTTGTACACCTTCAGGGCGTCCGAAGCGGACCAATTCGTCATGGAGAATGCCTCACAATAAGACAGCCAATCCGGCTGTCATTACTGCCAATCTAATCCAACCTCCTCGGGCAGAACACCGCGAGCACGCTGGTACAAAGAGCCGCTGCACATCAAAAGGCAAACGGCCTAAGGCCGGTCTTGCGACCTATCGCCATCCCCCGACACGGACGATGAACGAATACGTTGAGCATATCGCATCTGCCCCTTGCAGCACCGCTGTCAGCCCCGCAAAGGCAAAGCCCCAAGGATAAAACCTTGGGGCTTTGCTGCAACCACATGCTTTTGGGCGGAGTGTACACAGTCTGCCTTCTCGACGCCAAGGGAAAAAACCGTCAGATCCGCCATGAAAAGATTGATATTTGGAATAATTGATTAGCAGTTCACTACAAGTGCATATCTTTTCATTGTCAGAGGTATTGGTGGCCAGGTATTACCCTTTACCAGAGCAGACCAATAGCACAATAATCCAGGATGACGGAGGCTCTTTGGTCAATCGTGAGGCTGTTGCCGATAAAACAAGGGGCTTGGCAAACAGAGCGTCCAGAAGGCCTATGCAATCACAGAAAATAAAAAGCCCCTGGCGGGGCTCATTGATAATGACTGGAATGCGTCTGCCGCAGCTTAACGCTCAGCGGCGGTGAGAAACTCATGCCGTGTGGCCGCATTGGTCTTGAAGGAGCCCCCCAATGCCGTGGTGGTGGTAACGCTAGTGGCATCCTGTACTCCCCGGGCCTTCACACAATAGTGGGTTGCCGTGATGCTGATGGCCACATCGTCACTGCCCAGCAGCGTCTGCAGAGCCACCAGCACTTGCTGGGTCAGCCGCTCCTGCACTTGGGGGCGTTTGGCGAAAAACTGAACGATACGGTTAATCTTGGACAGGCCAATCACTTTCTTGCGCGGAAAGTAGGCCACGGTGGCGTAGCCATCAATGGTGACGAAATGATGTTCGCAAGTGCTGGTCAGGCTGATGCGACTGACCTTGATCATCTCATCCATGCCCATCTTGTTCTCGATCACGGTGATCTTGGGGAAGGCGCCGTAATCCAATCCGGAGAAAATCTCATCCACATACATCTTGGCGATGCGCTTGGGTGTCTCGGCCAGGCTATCGTCGGTCAAATCCAACCCCAGCACCTGCATGATCTGCTCCATGCTGGCAGTGATCTGCCGCCGCTTTTGCTCGGCCGTCAGACCGTTCTCCAGTCGTGGGGTTTCTAGTCCTCTCGACTCCAACGCAGAACGGACCAGCAGGGCTTCTTGACTCAGCTCGCTCATTACATCTCTCCAGCACCAAACAGCATGCGCGACAGTTCTGCGCATCAAGTCCAGGGAACCCTGGTCTTAGACCCAGGGAACCGAAACCGGCGAGCATTATAGCCTTCCTCGTCACCTGACTCGTTACTTAATTTTTTCGTGTCATCAATTTGCAATCTGCAACGATGCAAATGACACCCAATTTGCAAAATGCAAATCCAAATGGCTCTGCTTAATACGATCTTACGTTTGAGGTGCAATAACTAGGCATTTACGTGCAAAACCAGCCCTAAAAAAGTTGGCACGCAATTTTCATATATGAAGGAGTAAACCAGTTTTATCCCGTGCTCTCTTCGGCTTATTGCTGAAGTTTGGTCAACACTTCTTAGGGTTGACCATTTTTTTTATCTGTTGCCAGCAATCAGGAGCAATAGAGTCCACTATCCCTGCATCAGGCGAGGCTCGCTCACCAAGTCCTGAATCGCCATTAGGCTATGGGGTAAGCTGGTCTTAAGTTGGGTGACCCATTGCTGGATGATCAGCCAGTCACGCCGTCTACAAGCCTGCTCGAGACTCTGCGCATGATCGCGACAAACCAAGGCACCATAGGTAGCGCAGACCGATTTGAGGGTATGAGCCAGCAAGCAAAGCTCTTCTGCATCATGACTGGCCAGGGCATTATCGATGGCCAACAAATTTTGCTGCCCATCTTCTACAAAGATCTGAACCAGTGCTGGTAGCAGCTCTTCACCCGTGTCCTGCCCAAGACGAGCAAAGACCTCTCGTGAGATCCACTCCATGGTTAACTCCCGTGCTTATAATTCCCACACTTTAGTGGGGCTGATTGCGTCAGCGTTATGTTGATCATGAGCCCATGCAAGCATGCTGGCTCAGCCTCATTTGCATATAGGATAAAGTATCCTGGTGGTCATCGCCACGCAAAGCTCGGTGGCACGCCGACGAAAGCATCTTATGCTTAGAAGCAAGTGAAACTCCCCTGACCTACTCTCGGCTACCGAGGTTGCTGATGGATTTATCGTTCAGTCAGAAGATCCGATTTAGCATTATGTTGGCCGGATTGCTGCCCTGGTTGATGTTCAGCGCCTTGATGCTGCATTTCAGCGATGGGCCTGCCGAGCGCTTGGCACCGCAGCTTCAACAGAGCTGGAAACAGTTAAATCACCAACTGAGCCTGGTGATCGACGGGGCCATAGCAGCGGCACATCTGGATGCGCCGCTACCACCTGTCCTCAGCGGTTACTGGGAGAAAGTGCAAGGCCGCTGGCAGGGCAGTGGCTCCGCTCCCCCACTGGAGGATTATCGCTGCGAGCCGCAACCCCAGTTTGCCACCCAATCCCTGAAACCCGAGCAGCTCAAGTTGTTTGCCTGTCAACGTCAGGGCAGCAAACTACGCCTATTCATCTTTAACGTGCCGACCATGCTTCGTCAGATCAATGGTCAGGGTCATCAGGTTAAGCTGTTCTACCCCCTTGAAGACCGCGTCATCACGCTCAATGGCGTAAACAGTCGGCTGATCCAGCTTCCCATGAGCAAGAGTACCGGCATCGACACGATCGTATTTCGCACCTCCCATGGCTATCAGGCGAATCGGCAACAAGGTTACTACTGGGATAAGACAGTGTTCGACTGGACACTGTATCTAAGCAGTCCGTTACCCTCCAGCCGCCCCAACATTGAACAGATCGGGGTGTTCGTCGGTCTGACGCTGGGACTTATCTTGCTGCAGGGGTGGGTGATTGGCATCTTCTTGCGTCGTCGTCTCAACTACCTCAGCCATGCCTTTGCCCGCATTGTCCTGGGGGATGCCAGTTTCCGCCTCCCCTTTACCGGTTCCGGGGAATTTCACCAGCTCAACCTTGGCTTTAACCACATGCTGGATCACCTGCAACGCCAATACCAGCAGTTGGATGAAAGCCGTCAGGCCGCTTACGACAAGGTGGCGCGTCTGGAAAAGACCTTGAGTCAGGTGCAGCAGGTACACAATCAACTGTTCCAAAAGGCAAAAAACACCGCAGTCGCCACCGAGTTCTCAGCCCTGTGGAGTGAGCTGGCCCCCCGCCTGAGCCACCTTAGACAAATTCTGGACAAACTGGGCGCAAAGCAGCAGCAGATACAGCAACAACTGGAACGATCCAGCATGGATAGGAAGCAGCTCCGTCAACTGGCAATAGGCTGTGCCGACGACATAAGTAGCAGCCATGGAGCGGTGCAACAGGCCTGGCAGCTGGTCTCATCACGTATTGAGGCTGTGGCCGATGTCCAGATGTGCGAGCAGCAAGATATCAACTTGTATGAACTGTTACTGCAAATGCAACACCATTATGCACAAGAACTCAATGAAGCAGGGCACACACTCTACATTCGTGGCCCACATGATCTGCTGCTACACGGCAATCCGCTGGCCATACAACGTATCTTCGCCAACCTGATTGAAAATTCCTTAAGCTATGCCTTTTCCCCGCAAAAACCAGGGGAAATCATCATTAGTATCAAGGTGTTGGACAGTGATGAGATACAGATTCAGTATCGAGATAACGGCACCGGCATCCCGCATCTCATTCAGGAACACCTATTTGAACCCTTCACCAGCAGCCACGACAGCCAAACTGCCGGACTAGGTCTCTACCTGATCCATGAGCTGGTTCTTCACTTGCTGGGTGGGCGCATCGCCTGCAACTCAAGCTCGGTCGAGGGCACAGAATTTCTAATCTGGTTACCCCGTCATCCGCGCTAAGCCGGGTTGGGGATATCCAGGAAGCGCACCTCAATGCCATGCTGAGCCGCAATCCAGTCGCCCAGCGCCCAAACCCCATAGCGCTCCGTGGCATGGTGACCGGCAGCAAAAAAATGGATCCCCAACTCCCGAGCCACATGAATGGTCTGCTCAGAGACCTCTCCCGTGATGAAGGCATCCATGCCAGCCTCGGCGGCCTGTTGGATATACCCTTGCCCCCCCCCTGTGCACCAGGCCAGGCGCTCAATGGGTCGCCCACAGGGTGACGCTTCATACAAGACATCACGGCCCAATACATTGACCAGATGTTGTTGCCATTGCTCTCCCGTCACAGGTAGCTGCAGCTCCCCACAGAAAATCAGGCAGGAGGGCTCCTCAGGCTGGAGTGTGGTCACAGAGGCTATGCCCAATCGGCGGGCCAGCTGGGCGTTATTGCCCAGCTCAGGATGACCATCCAAGGGCAGGTGATAGGCAAACAGATTGATGTCGTGGGCCAACAGCGTCTGCAGGCGACGCTTCTTCATGCCGCGAATGGCGGCCGGCTCATTGCCCCAGAAATAGCCGTGATGAACCAATACCGCATCAGCCTGCCAAGCTACGGCTTCGTCCAACAAAGCCTGTGAGGCCGTGACACCAGTGAGCAGCCGGCGAATGGGCCGCCGCCCCTCCACCTGCAAGCCATTGGGGGCATAGTCCTTGTAACGACGGACAGACAGCAACTCGTCTAATGCTGCTTCCAATGCCAGGTTGGTGATCATGATTGGCTCCTACCCTGCCGGGCTATAGGCGATGATCTTACCGGCGGTGCCGCCAGCCTGATTGACCTTGGGCAGCATGGCCTCCAGTCGAGCACGAGACACGTCTGGCCCAACAACCACCCGGTGCAGCAGTCCCTGAGGATGGTTGACCAGTTGAATGCCCGCAGGATAGCCGGCAGCACGCAACCGGCTCACCAGGGAGCGGGCATTGTCCCCATTCTGGAATACCCCCAGCTGAATGATCCAACTGCTACCGGAAGTTGCCATGCTGGGGCTAGTCGCAACCGGTCGGCTGGTGACACTGCTGACCGCCGGCTTGCTGATGGTTGGCTGCGCCTCGACCACCTCAACCCCACCACTGCTTCGATTGCCGCTGGCGACACTGGCGGTGGCTGTGCTATTGACCGCCGGCTTCGCCGGGACCGCCGGTTTGCTTTCGGGGGCAAACGGCTTGATTTCATAGGCAGGCTTGGCAACCGGTTTGGCCTGCGCCACGGCCTGAACCGGCTCGGCAACCGGCTTGGTCGTGGGTGCCACCGGCTGGGGCTTTGCCACCGGGGTCTTGGCAGTGAGCGGCTGGCTGTCAACCGGCTTAACCGGCGCAGGCTTAGCCGCGACCGTCACAACGGTGGCCGCGGGTTTGGTCTCTACGGCTTTAGCCGGTTCAGGTTGCGGAGACTGGGCCGCCGCCACAACGGTACCGGCCGGCACCACCTGATTGGCATCTGGCTCGCGGCCATTGAGGGTGACAGGAGCGGCCACCTCCTCCATCTGCCAGGCTTCGGTCTGTGCAGGTGCAGCGGGGGCCGCCGCCACCAGGGATTGGGCCTCACTGGGGGCCTCGGGGCGGGGTAAGGGCGTCGCCTCAGGCTGCAAGGGGATGGCCGCCACCGGCACGGTAGGGGTCTTGGGCTTACCGGTGAGAATATCCGGCAAGAAGATAACCCCGAGGGATACCAGAATCACGCTGCCTATCAGGCGGTTTTGAAATTGTGAAGCCAAGACAACTCCCTATTTCGCTTAAGATTGCTCGCGAGCCAACACATCGGCAACCGTATAAAAAGAACCAAACACGAGGATCATATCCAGTGGCCCGGCAGCCGCCAAGGCGGCACCATAGGCCGAGTCCACATCGGCATGACAACTCAACTGGGCTGATGCGGGTAGACAGGCGGCCAATTGGGCCGCGCTGGCAGCCCGAGGCCCATGAAGATCGGCAATAAACCAGACATCAACCCATTCCTCCAGCTGCGCCAGGGTCCCGGCTATGTCTTTATCCTGCAGCATGCCCACCACCGCCAATCGACGGCCGAAATGAGGCTGTCGCTGCAAGGCTGACGCCAGATAGGCGGCCGCGTGGGGATTATGGGCCACATCCACCCAGACGCCGGGCGATTGCCGCACCTGTTGCAGGCGGCCTGGTAAACGCGCCGCACGCAACCCCTCTGCCACCGCCTCGCGGCTCACCGGCAGCCCCAGACTCAGGAGGGCGGCAACCGCAGTCCCGGCATTGACCAAGGGCAGCACCGGCACCGGGAGCTCAGACCAGCTCACCCCAAGCCCATCAAAGCACCAGGTCTCTCCGACCTCACGGATACGATAGTCACGACCCACTTGCAGTAGGTTCGCCTGACGCAGCAGCGCCTGCTCCTCCAAGGACGCAGGCGGTTGCGGCTCGCCCGAGATGGCCGGCCGGCCGGCCCGGAAAATCCCCGCCTTCTCCCGCGCGATACTCTGCCGATCCGGCCCCAGCCAATCACAGTGATCCAAGGCGATGCTAGTGATGACCGCCACATCGGCATCAATGAGATTGGTGGCATCGAGCCGGCCCCCCAATCCCACCTCCAACAGGGTGACATCCGGAGCGGCCTGGCGAAACAGCCACAGGGCGGCCAGGGTACCAAATTCGAAAAAGGTTAAAGAAAGTTCGCCTCTGGCCTGCTCCACCTGAGCAAAGGCCTGACACAGTGCCGCGTCGCTGACCAAGTCGCCGTCGATGCGGACCCGCTCGTTATAGCGCAGCAGGTGGGGCGAGGCATACACCCCCACCCGATAGCCGGCGGCAGCCAGCATGGACTCCAGCATGGCACAGGTGGTGCCTTTACCGTTGGTTCCGCCGACGGTGATCACCTTGCCGGGCAGACGATCCACCCCCATGCGGCGAGCCACAGTGCCCACCCGCTCCAAGCCCAGATCGATGGTCTTGGGGTGGATCTGCTCCAAATAAGAAAGCCAGTCGGCCAACGACTGGCTTTGAAACAAGGATGTCTGACTCACAGGATCAATCCTGAATCACCTGAGTGTGCATGAACTTGGCCACCAGTTGAGCCAATCTATCCCGCATCTCACGGCGATCTATGATGATGTCGACGGCCCCCTTCTCCAGCAAAAATTCGGAGCGTTGGAAACCTTCCGGCAGCTTTTCCCGCACCGTCTGCTCGATGACCCGCGGGCCGGCAAAGCCGATCAGGGCCTTGGGTTCGGCCACATTGATGTCCCCCAGCATGGCCAGACTGGCCGACACACCGCCCATGGTGGGATCGGTCAGCACCGAAATATAAGGCAGGCCAGCCTCGGACAAACGATTCAAGGCAGCACTGGTCTTGGCCATCTGCATCAAAGAGAACAGGGCTTCCTGCATGCGGGCCCCGCCGGAGGCAGAGAAACAGATCAGGGCACGCCGCTCCTTTAGGCACTCTTCCACGGCGCGCACGAACCGGGCCCCGACCACGGAGGCCATGGAACCGCCCATGAAGGAAAACTCAAAGGCACAGGCCACCACGGGCACGCCCTTGAGCAGGCCCTTCATCACCACCAGGGCATCCTTTTCGCCGGTCTCTTTTTGCGCCGCCTGCAAGCGCTCCTTGTAACGCTTGGAATCCTTGAACTTCAACGCATCCTGCGGCTCCAGCTCAGTACCCAGCTCACTGCGATGTTCGGCATCCAGCAACCGTTCCAGACGGGCCCGGGCAGTGATGCGCATATGATGATCGCACTTGGGACAGACACACAGATTGCGCTCCACTTCGGCCCGATAGAGCACCTGCTCACAGGCGGAGCACTTGGTCCAGACACCTTCGGGGATGCTATGCCGACGGGAGCTATCGCTCTTAGGAAGAATTTTCTCAAGCCAGCTCATGAAATACCTTCATGTAGTTGTTGGGATGGCGCCTTGATGCAGTGAGACCTAAGCCTCACTCTGCGCCCTGACGCCTAGCTAACGGACGATTTAACCATAAATGGCTGACATTGTTTACTGAAAACTGGTCATACCCGGTTCATTGTCCGGTAGCCACAAGGGCCCCAGACTGGGTCGCGGCAGGGCAAAGGTTTCCGGATAGGTGACATCCACCAGATACAAGCCACCCGCCTTGGCGGTCGCCCCTGCCTGCTCCCGATCTCGCATGGCCAGCAGCTGCGCCATCCAGGTCACGGGGCGCTCGCCACGTCCAACCAACAGCAGGCTGCCAACGATATTGCGCACCATGTGATGCAAGAAGGCGTTGGCGCGGATATCCACCACCACATAGGGACCGTAACGAAACACGGCCACGTGGGTCAGGTTACGAAAGGGGGTGCGGGACTGACACTGCACGGCACGAAAAGAGCTGAAGTCATGCTCTCCCAGCAGCTGCTGCGCCGCCAGATGCATGGCAGGCACATCCAGCTCACCATGATAATGGCTGATCCCCGCCCCCAGGATCCCGGGACGCAGGTTATCGTTATAGATGACATAGCGATAACGACGCGCCGTGGCAGAGAAGCGGGCATGGAAATCCTCCGGCACCGCCTTGGCCCAACGCACGGCGATATCCGCCGGAAGATTGGCATTCATCCCCAGGGTCCAGGCCGCCAGGTTACGGGGCTGCTGGCAGTCAAAGTGAATGACCTGACCGGTGGCATGCACGCCAGCATCGGTCCGACCGGCACACTGTACCTCGACGGCATGATCGGCGATACGGGAGAGCGCCCGCTCCAGTTCCGCCTGGACACTGATCACCTCTCGCTGTCGTTGCCAGCCATAATAGCGACTACCGTCGTACTCGATGCCTAATGCGATTCGCATCTTTGCCCCCTAAAAAGAAACAGGGCGCGATTATACGAAATCGCGCCCTGGAGTGAAGCCACGCCTCGCTCAGCTTAGCCGCTTCAACAGTTTGTCTGCCTCCGCCTGCTGTTGCGCATTGCCCTGGGCCAGGGCCTCCTGCAGCAGCTCACGGGCACTCTCCTTGTCATCGATCTCTAGATAGGCGCGGGCCAGATCCAGTTTGGCACCCACACCACCATCATCGGCATCCACGTCCACATCATTGCCTTGGGAGAGCAGATCTGGAAAATCATCCAGGCCGGTATCCAGATCAAAGTCGATCTCCTTACCCTCGGCACTGCCTTGGGCATCCGCTTCGGCCAGCAGTTCGTCAATCTCGAGGAAAGGCTCCTTCGCCTTTACCGGCGTAGGCGCAACCGGCTCGCTGGCCTGATCCAGCCGCGCAGTCTCATGCGGTGCCAATTCAATCTCAGCGTCCTGACTATACCAATCTGCCGCCTGCTCCGAGGCCGGGGCCGTACCGAACTGCTCGGCCAACTGGCGGAGCGACTCTTCCTCTACGCTGGGCGTTTTCATCTCCTTCGGCCACTCGGCCTCTAGAGGCGCAGCGGCCGGCTCAGCCAGGGTGATGTCAGCCGTACTGGCGGCCAAGGGGGCGGCTGGTTCCGGCGCTTCTGGCCGGGTCAGCGGCTCAAACTCCAAGGCCTCGGCCTGCGCCGCCTCCTCAGGGAGATCCAGCTCGTCCAGCCCCTTGAGGTCCAGTCCTTCAAAATTGCTTTCCACCGCCAGGGCTTGATCCTCGCCCTCCAGTGCAGAACTCTCCTGCTCAGAGTCTGCTGCCTGGGGCATCGCCTCCAGCGGAGCCTCTTTTGCCAAAGCCTCATCGAAGGAGGACAGATCCAGTTCACCCTCCTCATCAAGTTCCGGCAGCTCCAGCTCAGGCTCGGCGACCTGCTCCGTCACGCCCAGCTGGGCCAGGAGATCGTCAGCATCCGCCAGGCTGTCGTCGCCGTCATTCAGCGCGACAAACTCATCGTCCAACTCGTCAGTCTGCGGAGCCGATTCGCGCCAGCTCAGATCCGGTAACTCAATGTCGCGCAGATCGGCATCATCATCCGGCAACGACAGATCCAGACCGCTCAGGGCCAGCTCATCCTCATCGACCTGGCTGTGGGGCGCCTCTCCGAGTGGCAGCAGATCTTCATCTGCCTCATCCAGCTGAGTCACGCTCGGTGCGGTCTCTTCGCTCAGATCCACATCAAGATCCACATCGCCCAACGCAAAGTCCGCCTCATCCAGGCTGCTCTCCAACGAAGGCGCCGGACTCAGGGTCTCATCTTCGGTTTCCAGATCGGGCATCTCTTCAAGCGGCGCCATGCCTGCGGTCAACAGCTGGTCATACTGGCTGGCATCCTGCTCCATCTGCAAGGCGGTGGACTCCGCTAACTCAGCTTCACGGGCCTGCAACTCACGCATGGCCCGTGCCCGCAACCAGAGGCTACCCAGTGCCAAGATCAACAAAATGGGCAGCAGTATGATGAGCACCAGATTGACCGGCGACGCCAGCAGCTGACCGAAGAAGCCCTTGGTCGGTTCGCCCGCAGGCTGATTCGCCTGCAGCTCACTGAGCTGACTGCGCAACTGAGCGACCTGCTCCTGCAACTGGGCCTGCAGTTGCAGCTGGTTATTGAGATCCGCCAGCTGAGCATCCTGCTCCTGGACCCGCAGCTTGAGGCGGTTGTTATTCTCGGACAGTTGGGCAATCTCGGTTTCATATTCACCCAGCTGGGATTGCAGCTGATCCGCGGTGGAGGCAGTGCCGGTGGACACAGCCTCACTCGCCGCCCCCACCACCGCCTTGACGGCAGCGTCCACCTGAGTGGACTCCCCTTGGGACGGAATTTCTATCTTGCTGCCCTCAACCCCTTGTTCCGCTGCCGGTGTGGCCGCCACCGGTTCAGTTACCTTGGCTGGCGTCAGGGTACTGGCTTCCGGCGTCAGTTTGACCTCCGGCTTGACCTCAATGGGGGCCTGTTTGGCCACTTCAGCCGGCGGCTGGGGTTTAGGTTGGTCAACCGCGGCCACTTGCGGCTGGGGCTCGGGTTGTGCCTTGGGTGCGACAGCCACGGTGGAACGCGCCAGCAAGGCAGAGCTCACCCGCCCGGTCCGCACCGCCTCGCGGGCCGCCGCATCGTTCTCGGCCTGGGCTTCCTCCAGGGTCGGCAGCTGCAAGATGGCGCCCTTGTAAATCGAGTTCAAGTGCCCATTGGCAAAGGCTTGCGGGTTCTTGCGGTAGATGGCCATCAGGGTCTGATAGAGGGTGACGCCCTGCCCTGGCACGCTGCGCTGGGAGATGGACCAGAGGGTGTCCTCACTGCGTACCGGGCCATAGGTGCCCGCCGCCGCACGTGGCGTGGTCAAGAAACTGGCGGTCGGCGTGGTGCGGTTGGGCGTTGATGGTGCCCGTCCAGGTTGTACAGCTGCAGGCTGGGCGACGGGTTTGGGGATCAGGCTGGGGGCCGGCGCCGGTGCGTCAGGGCCTTTGATCTCGACATAGAATTCATCGAACTGCTGGGCGGCCTGTACGGTGGCCGAGAGTTCCAGGCAAAGCGCCACAGCCAGCGCCAGACGGGAGACAGGTAATCCCATAATCGTTCCTTCGTGATTGAGCCCCATTTGACATCAAATGAGCCTTGTCTGCATGGCAGCAATATAAACCAGCCACCCCGGGCATTCTAGGGGGCAAAGCACAGATAAGGTCTGGAAGGATTTTAGGAAAATTTTGATTTGGCAGATATTTATCGATGAAAACAGGGCCGCTAGATGCGGCCCGTGTCACATCAGTGCTGCGGCTGGATCCAGGCCTCTGCCAGTTGCAGACAATTGAGGGCACCACCCTTGCGGAGGTTGTCCGTCACCAGCCAGAAGTCCAGCCCCTGAGGATGGGTGGGATCCTGCCGCAGGCGCGACAGATACACCTGGGTATCATTGACCCCATGGGTCACCGGGGTCACCAGTTCGTCGTCCACCAAGGTCAAGCCCGGCACCTGCGCCAGACAGTGGCGCACCTCCTCCAGGCTGACCGGGTAGCGGGTCTCCAGATGTACCACCTGGCTATGGCCAAAGAACACAGGCACCCGCACACAGGTGGCATTCACGCCTATGCTGTCATCTCCCAGGATCCGACAGGTTTCTTGGGCCAGCCGCCATTCCTCCAGAGTAAACCCATCCTCCTGGACGGCATCTATGCTGGGCAACAGGTTGAAGGCGATCTGGCCGGCATAGGCGCTCGGCTCCACCGGTCGGCCGTTGAGCAACTGCGCCGTCTGGCGGGCTAATTCGTCTACCCCGGCCTGGCCCGAGCCGGACACAGATTGCAGGCTGACCAGATTGACCCGGGCGATACCCGCCTCATCATGCAAGGGTTTCAAGGCCATCATCAGCTCGGTGACGATGCAGGTGGGGCTGGCGACGATATTCCGACCCCGTGCCTCGGCCAGCAAGTCGCCATTCACCTCCGGGATCACCAGGGGCACAGAGGGGTCGGTACGATAGTGCAGGCTGTTGTCGATGACGAGGCAACCCGCCTCGGCCGCTTGCTCGGCCCAGCGGGCGGTGGCCGCACTGCCGGCCATGAAGAAGGCCAGTTGCACCTGGCTCCAGTCGAACGCGGCCGCCTCCTGCACCGCCAGGGTCTTGCCAGAAAAGCGCACACTTTCCAGCTCTCCCGCCTCACTGACCAGGGGGAAGAGGCGCGCGCAGGGAAAATCACGCTCGTCGAGTAACTCCAGCAGGGTTTGGCCCACCAGGGTATCGACCCCCAGCAGCGCGATATCAAACTGCTGACTCATGTCAGTCTCCTTATTACAGGCTCATTTCGATCAGACGATCAGGCAGGCGTAGCCAGGCTAAAGCCCAGCGCCGCCAAGTGTTCGCGGCCCTCGGCCGCCAGTAGGTGTAGCGAAGACCACTCCCGCCGCTCCGGGTAATGTTTGCGCAAGCGGTCGAAATCCGCCGGCGTGGTGAAGCCATGGCGAAACAGCGCATCGTCCCGGCGCACATCATAAACCAGATGGACCAGACGCTTGAGCAAATCCTGATCCGGCAGCTGCTGCAGCGCCAGCCGATCCAGCGCAGGTTTCGGCAGCAAGGGGGCAAAGGGCTGTTGCGCCGGCTGACCTATCCAGTCACAAAATGCCTGATAGATCTGGTAGGTGCCACGCATCTTGCCTTCCAGGCTATAACCGGCGATATGGGGCGTCGCCAGCTCAGTATGGGGGATGAGGGCGGTCAGCAGATCCGGCTCCTGCTCCCAGACATCCATCACCAGACGCAGCGGATCCGCACCCAGCTGGCGAGCCAGCAGGGCCTGGTTATCCCAAACATCGCCCCGGCAGGCGTTGATCAGGATCTGCTCGCCATCCAGAACAGAAAGGGCCGCCTCATCCAGCAGATGCCAGGTGGCATAGGGCCCCTCCCGGGTGAGGGGGACGTGGAAGCTCACCACATCGGAGCACAAGGCCACCTCATACGGCACAAACTCCCGCGGATCCCCGGCATCGGCCAGCGGCGGGTCGCACAGACAGACCTGCATGCCCAGGGCCAGGGCCCGCTCAGCCACGGCGGTGCCGGTATTACCCGCCCCAATCACCCCCAGGGTCATGCCAGACAGATGCAGCTGGTGACGCTCCGCCAGCACCAGCAGGGCACTGATGACATACTCCCCCACCGAAATCTTGTTGCAGCCCGGGGCACTGGCAAAGCGGATACCTCGCCGCGCCAGCAGGGCCTGATCCACATGATCCGTGCCAATGGTGGCCGACCCGACGAACTTGAGATGGGCCGCCTGGCTGAGCAACCGCTCGTCCACCTGCGTCACCGAGCGCACCAGCAAGACATCGGCCTCGGCCACGCTGGCCGGGCTCAGCTGCCGACCGGGCAGGCGCGTGAGCTCACCGAAATCGGCAAACAGGGGCTCCACCAGGGGCATGTTTTCATCTGCGATGATTTTCATGTTGTGTCCTAGGGACTTAGACAATGGAAAACGGGCAGGGCAATTGTAGGACGTCCGCCTCGCGAGTGCAGCCCCTGGCCCATCAATCAGGGCTGAGCCGACGGCTGTGCAGTCGTGGACGCCGCAGCAGAGGTGGCCAATGCCGATGAGGTCACGGCGTCAGGCTCGGCTGACAATAAGACAAACGGCCGTTTGAGCAACAGACGCCGATCTGCCACCTTGTCCCACAACTGGGCAACGGCAAGATATTCCCCGGGAGGATCATCGGTGGCGAAGGTCAGCCGCAGGCTGCCCTGCCCCAATTGCACACCGTCGCGCGAGGTGGGCGGCGGCCCCTGCCAGACGGCAAAGGGCTGGGGCTCCACGTAAACGGAGCCGTCCGGTCGGCTGATCAGCATCTGCACCTGGACATCACAATGACCCGTCATGTTGGCCTGACAACCGCCCAGCACGAACATCAAGGACACAGGGTCACCGGCCCGGATCTGGTGTGCCACCGGCACCACCACGGGCTCCTGAGGGGCCGCCCAGGCCGACAGCACAGCGGCCTCATCGGCGGTGGCCAACAAGGCAGCAAACACAGGGGCATCCTGTACCAAGAGCCCACGCTCAGCCAGCCAGGACTTATCCAGATGCCAGATGGGCTTGGCCCACAGGGTCAAGGAGTGCCCCAGCAGCAACGTTAGCAGCGCCATCTTGCACCAGCCGGTCATGTTTCTCCCCTTCATCAACCTGACGGTTGAGTCAAACCGTCACTATTGCGGGTTGGGCATCCCATTGCCCAGCATGGCCACGAGCTTACACTCGTCCACCGCCGGGGAGAAGACAAAGCCTTGTATCAGGGGGATATTCTGCGCCAACAGCCAGTGTTGTTGCCGAGCGGTCTCGACCCCTTCGGCCACGGCAATCAGATTGAGATCTGCCGCCAATTGACGGATATGCCGCAGCAGAGTGCAGGCGCGCGGTGAATCCGGTACCGCCTGGATCAAGGAGCGGTCCAGTTTGAGAATGGTCAGGGGGAAGCTAATCAGACAGTGCAACGCCGAATAGCCGGTACCAAAATCATCCAGCGCCAACCCCACCCCCAACTGACACAGGCGCTGCATCTGCGCCAAGGCTTGCTCGGGCGCCTGCATCAACTGGCTTTCGGTGATCTCCAGCACCAGCTGACGGGGATCAAGCTGATGCAGTGTCAGCAAACGGGCTAACAGCGAGGGCAACGCTTGGCCATACAGCTGACGGGTAGCCAGATTGACGTGCAGCTTGAGCTGGGGTTGTTTCAGTCTGGCCAGCATGGCCAGACTCTGACGAAGCATGGTCTCCCCCAAGCGCTCGATCAGCTCACTCTCCTCCGCCACCGGGATGAACTCGGCCGGCGACACGGTGCCCAGGGTCGGATGCTGCCAGCGGGCCAGGGCCTCCACGGCCACCACCTGACCACTGCGGCCATCCAGTACCGGCTGATAGTGGGCCACCAGGCTGCCATCGGCGATGGCCTGGGCCAACTCACGACGGATCACCAGGCTGCGCGCCGCGCCCCTGGCCTGCCGTCGACCAAACAGTTGTCGCCCGGCCTTGCGCGACTTGGCGCAGCTCAGCGCATAATCCGCCGCGCGCAGCAGATCCGCCAGGCTCAGCGGCTGAGCCCCCCCCACCACAATACCGACCAGCACCACGGGGGAGATAGGGCTGCCGGCTACCTGCATGGGCATCTGCAGTTGTTGTTGCAGATGCCGGGCCAGCCCCGCCACCCGGGTGAGCCTGCCGACATCGGGCACGAAGAGCGCAAACTCGTCCGCTCCCAGATGGGCGAGCCACTCCTCACGCCCCCCGCTGGCGAGCAGGCGACGCGCCAACTCCTGCTGTAGGGCATCGGCAGCGCCGTGCCCATATAGGCCGTTAATCTGGCGAAAGCCAGCCACGTTGAAATGCAAGAAGGCAAAACGTTGAGAGGGGATCCGCGGTGTGGAGAGATAAGAAGCCATCCGCGTCAGCAGCTGTTGCCGATCCAATAGGTGAGAACGAACGGTGGTGGGGCAACCACCTAGCGGGTTCTGCACTTCCGAAGACTCCTTTGGCTAGGCAAACGGATCTTCAGATACGCGCAACAAGCGGTGGGCGCCACGCGCCTACCTTGCCTTGGTGGCCCCGCTATCGTTCCCCACAGGGGGAGTAGACCGGAAGCTTTGCGTCCTGACCTTTCGGTACAGTTTGCCATTTCATGCAGTCATAAATATGCGCCGACTGTAATGGAGACGAATGAGAATTACAATGAAGCCATTGATATTTTCGGTTTTTTTCCACGACATGGCCAGAGAAAGGCCTTTCAACCGCGCAATCCCTGCCCATCGCCTCTACTGGTCTGATGAGATTATTGGCTAAATATGCACAGCAAGCCGAAGCGCCAGGGTGCCGGATGACTCAGCGCAAGGCACCAAAATGGTGCATTTGCCTAACAACGATGCCAGTTGAACCTGGTTTCTAGCCACGAAACGCCCATGTCGGCAAAATTTCTAATTGGCACACAGTTTGAATAACCCACTGTGCCACTGGGCGTCCTTGGGCTGGGGGCGGATCACGAAAGTGTCTTGTTCGAGTCACTTTTTTGTCATCCCTCATCGCTAGTTTGGTCGCCATCTTGGAGTCACGGGATAAAACAATCAGTAGGAGCCCACTATGGATATGGATGCCATCAATGCAAAACTGGGTCTGGGTGGAGTCTGGATTGTCGGCTTGGCCATCGGCGGCGCTGTCCAGCTGATGCTGCAATGGTTCAGCCTCTCCCTGGCCCAACTGTTTTAGGTTCAAGCGCCGTTTCACTATCTGTTGTTTCTTATATCTGTTCTTTGTCGTCACCTTTTTCGCCAAGATCAGCCAAGGCTGATCTTTTTTTTATCCGCTAGCTGTGTAAACCCACCAGGTTGTTCACGGATTGAAGACGACTGATTGGGGGCAGGTAGTCCAGACTGGC